>JAKAFO010000031.1 GCA_021819735.1 Deltaproteobacteria bacterium | reverse complement strand
AATGCGGGGAAATAGCCCGGAAGGAATGACCCGATCAGAGGGGATTGAGACTTTGTGGTTGTTGTCGTTCCGGTTAACTACTGCCTCATGCCCGGAAGGAATGACCCGATCAGAGGGGATTGAGACTGAGCATTCCGGTCCGCCAATCGGACGGCCTCAATTTCCCCCGGAAGGAATGACCCGATCAGAGGGGATTGAGACCTGTGTATCAGTGCCCATCGCCTTTGCGAACTTCAATGACCCGGAAGGAATGACCCGATCAGAGGGGATTGAGACGTGGCCAGAACCTCGTTCCGGTGGCCGCGCAGATCCTCGCCCGGAAGGAATGACCCGATCAGAGGGGATTGAGACAAATTCTTTCCCTCCGTCAAGGCCGCCTTGTACAGGCCCGGAAGGAATGACCCGATCAGAGGGGATTGAGACACCTGATCCTTGGGAATCGGCTCCGGAAAATAAACCCCGGAAGGAATGACCCGATCAGAGGGGATTGAGACGTTTCGTAATTGTACACCACCTTTGCTTCATTCTTTCCCGGAAGGAATGACCCGATCAGAGGGGATTGAGACCCTATTTTACCTTGACGCAATCCATATTCAGGCGATTCCCGGAAGGAATGACCCGATCAGAGGGGATTGAGACGCATTTCCGCGATCCCTGGCATAACAAAGTGATATCCTCCCGGAAGGAATGACCCGATCAGAGGGGATTGAGACGTGAAATCCCAGACCCGTCGCGGTTCGCTTGCAAAAACCCGGAAGGAATGACCCGATCAGAGGGGATTGAGACTCAATGATAGCTGCTTTGCCGCTTTGATCTTTATGCCCCCGGAAGGAATGACCCGATCAGAGGGGATTGAGACTCGTATATTATTTTAGAACATTTTCGGGGTTCTCCTGCCCGGAAGGAATGACCCGATCAGAGGGGATTGAGACGCGTAGTCCTCTACCATGGCCTGCCACTCCTCATCCGCCCGGAAGGAATGACCCGATCAGAGGGGATTGAGACGGCCTTGTAGGAATCCTTCAGGAAAGCGATAACTTCCGCCCGGAAGGAATGACCCGATCAGAGGGGATTGAGACCTCCTTAAGCAATGCCAGCCTCAAGCGGATGCGCTCCCCGGAAGGAATGACCCGATCAGAGGGGATTGAGACACGGCAGATGTTGCTCTTCTCCATTCTCATCAATAAAGCCCGGAAGGAATGACCCGATCAGAGGGGATTGAGACGCCTTGTTTGCCGCCTCTTTCCGCGCAGCCTCCTCCATTCCCGGAAGGAATGACCCGATCAGAGGGGATTGAGACGCATAGGCGATCACCGTTTCGGTGATCACGAAAGCCCGGAAGGAATGACCCGATCAGAGGGGATTGAGACTTGATGGCCGGTGATTTGGGCCACATGGTTTTTACCCCCGGAAGGAATGACCCGATCAGAGGGGATTGAGACTGCGCCAACTTTTACGCATTTCTAATATCGTACCCCACCCGGAAGGAATGACCCGATCAGAGGGGATTGAGACTCTCACTTTTACATCACCGGAGCCTTGGATGCTAACTCCCGGAAGGAATGACCCGATCAGAGGGGATTGAGACAAAAAGGAAATTATCCAGCAGTTTCGCCTGATCCCACCCGGAAGGAATGACCCGATCAGAGGGGATTGAGACTTGGCATGCCTGGTCATCGGCGCTGGCGGAAAAACCCACCCGGAAGGAATGACCCGATCAGAGGGGATTGAGACTCTCGATCCGCAAATCGCTCCGGCGGTCAAACTCAGCCCGGAAGGAATGACCCGATCAGAGGGGATTGAGACCGTCTGGATTCAATTCACTGCAATCAAAGTCATCTTCACCAAAAGACATGGCCCGGCCAGAAGGGATTGATGCGTAGCGAACTTAGCCAGACCTTCGGACTAGATTCCCACCGAAAGACATGATTGGAAAAGAGGTTGTTGCACGGGCGGGGCCAAACCCTGCCCGTGCAACAACCTTCGCGGTATTCAATCGCACGGTGCGTTGTTGCGGGGTTTATCTCCGCCCGGTGGATGGTCTGCCTGTAGTCCTATACAGTTCATTGTAGGTCCCTACGCGCATGACATCACGGAAGTTTTCCGCCTGCTCCTGATAGTAGTCGAAGAACATGGTCGGTTTCATGGCATTGCCCCGCGTGGGCGCCGGTCTGCCGTTGGCGTTTTCGAATTGCGCAAACCCTTGCTTGGTAAAGGGCGGATATTGGAACTTGAAACGGGACATGCGGGTGGCGTCCGGCCATTGCAGGATCTTTCCCAGTAGGATTTTGGCCCGGTCATAGTAGAGATTCTCCTGCTGCGGTGTGCGCCAATGCGCCACATTTTGCGCTGTCAAGGGCGCGAAAAGCGAGTCGTGCTGCCGGGCCTCGAGACGATCCACCGCAAACCGCAGGCTGCCGAAGCCGAAGGGCCGCAGCGCCCCGATTTTGTGAGCCATTACAACACCATTTGCCGGGGGCAGTTCCAGGGCGTTGACCACCAGCCGCAGCATCTCTTCGGGCAGGTCCTTGAAGTAGAGCCGTCCCGTTAAGGTTTGGGTGTTATGGGGGGGCAAGGTTTCCACATCGTAGGGAAACATCTGTTTCTTGCTGAATTTTTGGTATAGCTTAAAACATTCCCTGGGGTCCTGGTGGTAGTAGAACTTGCGCCCCCGGACCTTGTCGGCGAGGATCTCCCACACATGGTAAGGTGTCGTAACGCCGTAGTAGTCGAAGGTGCCTCTTCTGTCACGCGGCGGAGTGTTGGAGGTAAAGTACCAGGCCGTGGACGCGCTGGGGTTGGGCGAGCCGATAATCGCCTTGTCGATATCCCAGGCCTGCAACGATCCGGTGGGGTAGGTTGTCGCATCCACATCTTCGAAGATCAGCCGGCCTTTGCGGGCCATCTCATGCGCCTGCTCTTCAGCATCTGTTGGCGTATCGGCGGTCTGGTCCGCGATTTCCTCCTCTTGCCGGACATGGCCGAAGAGGAATCGCGCCGCGTCTTCGGTTTTGCCCTGGCCGAAGCCGTTGTTCAGCGTCTCGGTGCGTTCGAACAGATTCCGGGTCTTCATGGTGCTGTTGTGATTGTAGGTGATGGTGGGCGGATGGCTTCTCTCGGGCAAGGGATGATCCGCCGCGGCGATGAGAAAGCCGACGTGCCGACCTTTTTCATTATCGTCGCCGCCGAACCTGCGGGCATAGGGCATGCGATTGTCGTGGCCCTTTTCGTTGCCCCGGGTGAAGGCGCGCAGGTCGCTGCCGGTGATGGCCTCGATGTAGCCGGAGAGCATGCCGCGGATCTCCGAGCCGGGGATGGCGCGGATGTTGCCGCGGCGGTAGAAGGCTTTCGCTTTGAAATGCCGTTCTTCAGCCCGGGTTTGGCCGGTGATGTGGATGTCGGTCAATATCTGCAAGGTGTAATGGATGACCCCCTCCCAGCGGGGCCCGGCGGGCGCAACATAGGCCTTGGGGCGGATGGGCATGGGGACGAAATCGAATGGGTTCATGCAGTAGTCTGCCATGTCATGCTCCTTAACGGTGGCGGGGGTTACCCGCTGAAGCTTTGGTTGAGACGTTCCATGGCCCGGTGGCGCCAATCCGCGGTGGGCGTGTGGGCCGGCAACAGCCAGGCGAGCCCGTCGGTATCACGGCCTGTGTCCCGCTCCCATTGGGACGGATCGAAACCGTTCAGGTCTCTGCGGTACAGGGTCAATGCGGCGCCGGAGAGGTTCATGCGGCCCCGGCCGATGGCGGTCAAGCCGCCGAAGCGCAGCATGCCGCTTTGGATCTCCTGTTCCCAGAAGGCGAGCATACCGATGTCTTCGGGGTCGGGGTTGAGGATGCGCAGGGTGACATCGATGGTGTTGCCTTTGTCCAGTTCCATGAAGTAGTGCAGTCCGCCCTGTTTGGCGGCCTGAGTGATGCGGCACAGGGGGCTGCGGGGGGTGATGATCATTTTACCCAGGCGGCTGCCGGGTTTGCATGCGCCGGCGGCCCAGGTGCCGTGGATCAGATGCTTTTTGAAGGCTTCCGGCGACTCATCCCGGCCCCCATTGAGCCTGGTCTCGATGCGCAAGCGGCCGCTTTGGGAGTGGCGCACGGCATCTTGCCTGGACTCGTCGGCGGCCATGCCGAAGAGATTTTTCATCCATTGCCAGCCCCGGGAGGCTTGCAGGGCGCTGTGGAGGGCCGCTTTGGCCGGGTCCGGATCGCCTTCGGCGCCTTCGCCGGGTTTGGCGGTTGCGGCCAAGTCCAGGCCCCATTGACGGCGATCCACGATTTTTTGCAGGGTATGGCCGCGCAGGGCGCCGCGAATGCTCGAAGGCGGCACATGGTAGTGGATCATGGGGGTGCCGCCTTTGAGTTCGACCCAGTGGTAGAAGTCCGAAACCTGGTTGCCCTCCTGATGTTGCGCCCCGTTTTTATTGAAAAAATCAAATTCGGCGTCGATGTTGCGGGTTTTGTCCCGGCGGCCCTGCCGCCAGGTGGAGGCGCCGCCGGACTTGATGCACAGGGGCGTGGCCGTTTCCAGGCGCCATTCGACGACGGCGACGGCCTGGAGGGTTTCAAAAGAGACCGGCGTGTTCATGTGGTTATCTCCTCGGCGGGTTCGTCGGTTTGGGGCGTTGGTATGGGCGAAGCCAGCATTTGCTTGAACCGGTCTTTGAAATCGTTTAACTCTCGGTCCAATTCCGCTTTGGAGAGCGCTTCGAGCTTCGTATAACCCGCATGATCGTTGGCCACGGCGTCCTTCAGCCAGGCGTCGAAATTTTTCTCGTCGAGCAGGTGCAGGCTTGTGAGTTGGAAGGCGCAGCGGCCGAAGCCCACGCCCCCCATGGCGCCCAGGGTGACGGGAAAGATCGTGGATTTAAAGCCGTTGAGGGCGAACAGCACCATGCCCAGATCGGCCGGTCCCAGGTTCTGGCCGCTGATGGTGATGGTGAAGGTCGCGCCCGGCGGTACCACTTCGATGTTGTAGAGTTTGTTTTTGGCGGCGGTGCCGGTTTCTGGGTCGATGGCCACCGATGTGACGATGGTGGTGCCCCGGCGGACGCTGTAGCCGCAAAAGGCCGTGGCGCCGGTTTCCGGCGCGGGCGGGGGCGTATCCATGGGGGCGTCCCAGAACTCCAGCTTGCCTTCGTTGAGGGCGCTGCCGAAGAGAAACTCGATGGCGTTGATCTGCGCGTAGGCGTCGTCGATGTTATTCCGTGCTTTGAGATCTTCGTAGATGCGCTGCAGATCCGTGGCCCTGGCGCCGTTGTTGGCGGCGGCAATGTTGCGACCTTTGAAGGCGTCGGCGCTGAAGAGCTGGGTCAGCCAGTTGCGCAGGTTGCCCTTGAGGGTGCTGCCCGGAAGGTAGGGTACGCCTTTATAATCAGTGGCCACGGTGGAAAACTCCGGCGCCTGGGTTTCGCCTCTGGGGATGGGAACTCTGTTTTCGTCCCTTTGGCGCAGGCCGTCGCCGATGTGAAGGGGGCTTAGGGTGGTCAGTTTGCCCACGATCTTATAACGGTTTTTGAGCTTTCCGCCCTTGAGCCGGGTAGCGGCCGTTACGTTGTAGGGCTTGGGCTCCCTTTTGGGTTTTGCGGGGTTTTTTTTGGATTTACCTTTTTTTGCCAAGGGTCGACCTCCTGCTGCTATGGGGTGATGATTCTGATCTCGCCGAAGCCGTTCTCTTTGATGTAAGGGCACCGCCGCCAGGTGTCGGTTTCGCCGTACATCTCCGATGCAGTGGCCCATTTGGGCAATGGCAGGCCTTCGTTGATCAAGTGTTTGATGATATCGGTCACATCGTTTCGGGCCTCGAAAACAAAGACGCTGCCGGCGTGGGTCAGCAGGAAGGGCCGGTAGGGGCCTTTTGCTCGGTGCAGGGCCGCAAAGCCGCCGGCAAGCTCGGAGGTGGCGAAATGGGTGATGTAGGCGGCGTCATTGTTGAATTTCTCCTTCCAATACGCTTGGTAGAGTTCCTTGAGCGCTTCGCTTTGGTCGGACGGTGCCGGGGCGCCCGCGTTTGCTTGGACCAGGTCATGGGGGTTGATCATGATGGCGGCGGACTCCAACACCACGGCGAACTTTTGCCCCGCGCCGAACTTTTGCCCCTCGGCTTCTTTTTTATCCATATCGCGGGGCAGGGGGCGGCAAGTGGGTACGGTCGCGCACTGGCGCTTGCCCACGTAGCGCAGGGCCAGGGGCAGGACGGCTTTGATTTCGGCGGCCAGGGCGGTTTTGGTTTTATCGGCAAGCCCGGAGGGGAAGTGGATGGCGCTGTTCCAGTAGAGCGGTTTCGCGTTGCCCGTGTCATCCACGGTGAAGGGCTTGACCGCTTTGATGGCGTAGAGTCGGCTGTCATCGGCTTTGCGGCTGAGGGGATCGATTTTGGTGCGGATGATGGTGTGGTGCACCGGCGCGGGTCGGCGATATGCGTTGGGGACGCGCTTGCGGTGGCCCTCTTTCCAATCCACCTGAAACCGCACCGGTTCGGCGCCCCGGGCGGTCGGCATACGGTCGGGGGCTTCAAAGGTCAGCTCTTCATAGGCATCGCCGAAAAAGGCGGCAGAAAGGGGCAGTGCCGGTACTCTTTTGAATTTTTGGGTGTCGGGGTGCGCGGCGACAAAGCGCAAGCGGCCGAAGTGTTCGGCCAGATGGGGCCATTGGGCAAAAACGGCCTTGTTGCTTTTATCGATGGGCATGTTGGGCTCGGCGGTTCCGGCCAGGCGGTTCAAGCCGGCGGCCAGGGCGCCCTTGAGCACGGTGCCGGAAATGGTGGTTTCGCTTTCAAAGAGGTTGTCGGTCTTGCGAATGCCGCCCACGACCAGGGGTTCTTGAAAATCGAGGCAGAGTTCGAGGCCTTGGGCGCCTTGCGGCGCTTCCAGGATATCGGCCTTGGCTGCGGCGGTCTGTATGGGCGCGCCGACCCGGACACCCACGAGTCGCCCCCAGCCGGCGGTGTTGTTGGCGCCCACGAAGGTGATGGCGCAAAAACCCGCTTTGAGCTGCGTAATCAATGTTTCAACCTGTTTGGGGGTTTCAACTTGTTTGGGGGGCGCGAAGAATTCGGCCCTGCCGCTCCAGTGCGACTCGTAGCCGGGCCCGAAGTGCTGCTCGCAGATCACGAGAGCGCCTTTTTCGACGATGCCGGTCTGGGCGTCGATTTTAATGCGCGTTGGGCGGTTTTCGCTGATTTGCGCCGCATCCGTCGGGTCCAGGGTGAAATCGGTGAGCTTCAGCCGGCCGCGAACGGGGGCGTAGGCGTCATGGGCCTCATCACTTTCGGCGCCGAACCAGTGGTGTAGTTGCCATTGGTCGGCCGTCGGTTTTTTGAAGCACTGGATGTCGGCCAGGGCCTCCCGCAGTTTGCCGCGCAGGTGGCTGCCGGGCAGGGCCGGCCGGCCCTGCCAATCCCGGTAGAAGGTGGCATCTACGCCCCAGGCGGCATGGGACTCGCCCGTGCTGATCAGCGGCGCCATGACGGTCAGGGTGATGGGCAATTCGACACAAACGGTGCTCATATGATCTCCTCCTTGGGCAGGTAGTCCCATAGCTCCGACACCTGGAGCCAGCGGTAGCCGTGGTCGGCCTTAATGGTAGCCGTTTCGGGGTCGGCTCCGGTTACGCTAAATATGGCGTCTTTGAGCAGCTTGCGGTCGTCCGGACTGGCTTCACTGGTGGCCAGACCGCGCTTAATGATATCGAGGTACTCTTTTTTATCGGGTTTTTCCGCCAAACGCTGCCATGCACAGGCGACCTCATAGGTTTTGGAGCGCGCGAAGCTTTTGTCCAGGCGCCTGCCAAAGCCGTCCAACAGTTTCATTTGGGGGGGTGTCAAACATAGGACGGGGGCGGCGGCATGGTAGTAGGTCTCGGCAAAGCCCTCATAGCCGCCAGGCAGGGACTCGATGGATTCCAGCACCACATAGTGCATGCGGTCACCGGAGCCGCGCCGGTATTGGGGGGCCGCGCCGTCTGTGGTTATAATCGCGTCTATGGCGGTCTTGGCGGCGTCGGCCAGATCTTCGGCGATGCGGCCTATGTTGCGGATGGGGTTTTTGTGATGGGCCAGCACCATGCCCATGGCATAGGTAAGCTCTTTTGGGGCGCCGTCGGGTGTGTCGATTTTGGGGTTTAAGGCAGCGGCCGTTTCGAAAAAACATTGGGCCACCCGCCACCCCATCCAGGCCGGCACCACCAGCTTGAGCTCGTCGCCGCCCCACAAAAGGGTCTCCAGGCGAATTTGATCGCCGCTTAAACTTAAAAAGGAGGGGCACTGCCGGCAAAGGCGTAATATATGGCCCAACACTTTTGCCTTGAATTCTTTCAGATCCTGGTCGAACTTTTGCAGCTTCTTTTCACCCAACTTTTGCTGGAGCGGGCCAAACTTGTTGCCGTCGATGTAGATGAAGGCGATTTTATGGTTCAGATTTCCTTGTCTGGGGTCCGTGCACAGCTCCTCAAGGTCGTTGGTGAAATCATAATCCTCGATAGGGAACGCTTTGTCACCTTCTTCGAGTATGATTTTGTAGATTTCGTGTCTGAGTTTTATGCCCGCGGCTTTTCGTTTGGCGGTGAAGCTGGAAATGGGCCGTTTGCGTGGATCTTCGGTATGGGCCGGCAGAACCCGGTTGAGATGGTCGAAGTCGAAAAAGCGATGGGGCTCATCGGGTCGTTTTTTGGGTGTCAAGGTGTAGTCCATCAGCTTTATATCGGGCGCCTGCATCTGCTTGAGGCGCAGTTTGCCTTGCAGCGCGGCCATGGTTTCATTGAATGGGTCTTTTTTATCATCATAGGGCAGATATTCCACAAGGAGCGTCATTTCCTGGATGCTGTCTTTGCCGTCGTAGAGTAGGTTGAATATCTCCTGGCGCTTCTCTTCGGGGTCGTCGGTGGTGATTTTGAAGACGGCGGCGCTGGCGCCTTCGGTGATCACGTCGCCCAATTTTTGTTTGGTGAGCAGATGCACCGCGTTCAGTAAGTAAAACCCGGCGCCGCGGATGGTGCTGATGTCCGAGGTGTCGTAAACGCTCGGGTCCAGGTTGACCGCTTCTATACGGAACAGGTAGGTTGGCATTATGTATGACCCCTTTCATTCTATTTCTGCTGAATTGGTGGCAATGGCTGACGGTTTTGAAAGGCTCTCTTTCAATGATTTTTTCGCAAAGCCTTTATTTGATAAAAGGTAATAAGATTTTGAGCCATGGAAGGTCTTTCGAAAACAGAATTGCCGAGACCGTCAAATAAACCAATACCAGGACAAATACCAGCGGGCTCCATTTTAAGAGTTTTATCGACAATACGGGTTTATTGTTTTTTGTGAGCCATATGAGCGCCAAAACCAAACCGGTGACGAAGAATGCCGTCAGGATGGGCATGAGATAGCGGTGGAAGCCTAATGGTTCCCATTTGAAGCTCAACGCGAAATAGGAAGAGACGATGGATAGTACCCCGAAAATCGCGCCGACCCACCCCAATTTGGTTTGAAAACGCTCCACCTCTTTGGCGTGGTAGAGTTCCATGAGTTCGTCGGCGCGTTCGATCTGCTCTTTGACCTGCTGGTACATGGCATCCAGATCCATGGCCCGGCGCATGAGCTGAAACTCCTCTATACCCTGGTCCTGGTGCGTCACTTCCAAAAACCAATGTCGGTTCATGAACTTGACGAAGCGGGCGTGCAGGCTTCTGTAGTCTCTTTTCGCCCTGGGTGTCGGAAGATTTTGTTCGGGAAGGTCCAGGGCCAGATTCCCGATCTCGCCCGAGAATGAAACCAGACGCGCCCGGTAGTAGATGGCGAGCAGGTACATCTGGTAGTACATGGACGCAAACGGTCGGTAGAGGTCGCCCATATGGCCGAAGAAGAGGCGGGCCGAGGCATAGCGGCAAAATCCGATCCAGGTCCGGTATTGGGCCCAGCGTTGATTGGTGTTGGCCTGCATGAGCCCCTCGGTGAACCCCGGGGCGTAGCGGTAGGTGTGCGCCCCCTGCGGGTTGTCCACATACAGCAGGTATGAAAAGAAGATCTTCAGCGCGTCATCGGTGATCATTTCTTGGATATTGCCGGGGAAGGCCAGATAGGTATGAACCAGCATGCGATCATCGAGAATCGGCAGAATCGAGTTCAACGCCGAGGCATATGAATCTTTTTGATCGGTTCTTTTCAAAAGCTTGCGAAGCAGAAAATTCACCAGGTGGTTGTCCAGGGTGGGATAGTGTGAGTCTTTCGGGTTATTTGAAAGCCGCGTTTGAAAGTAGACGTTGTCCATCCTGAGGTCCCGGCAATAACCCAAGGCATCGATGCGGATCGATTGGGGAAACTCCCGATTGTTCACTTGGGTGGGATTTTGCGGATCTTTTTCCTCTTTGTCGAAGTCGCCCTTTTCGAAATAGGCGGGGTAGACGCGCCGAAACATATTGTTGAAGAGCAAAACCTCCTCCCCCGTGGATATGAGGCGGGTTCCGGATACCTCTTTGGGGTCGATTTGCTCGATGCGGTCCGGGATGTTGGTGGTTTCGATGGAGAGTATCCCGATGGCGCCCGGAAAGAGATGGAGGTGGATATCGGTGATAAAGGCCGATAGCGGGTGCTCTACCTTGGCGGCCTTGAGTTGGACAAGGGCGGGGTGCGATAGCGGATATCGAAAGTATCGGGTGTTTTGACCATTGCTTTTGGGTTGCGGGTTGTCCGTGCCCTCTTTTGCGGTTTCTTCCGTTGCGACGGAATAAAGGAAGGAACGCACGTAATCGTGAAAGTAGATGTACTCGGCATAGTTTAGCTGAAGCTGCCAGGCGTTTGCCGCGTCGGCGGTCAAGTGGCCTTCATGGGTGGGCAGCTTGAAGGGCTCCTCGTGCCAGAATTCGCCGTTGATGGCATAAGCCTCATCGTCGAACTTGAATGGGTAGAGAAAAATGGTGGTGAATTTTTTAATGGGCATCCGGTGAAGGCGAAACTCTTGTGGTTGATAATCGGGCTTAATCCGGACCCCGCAAAAGCCGTAATCCTCCTCTCCGCCCGACCAGCAATCCACCTTCTGGTCTTTGAAGGCATCGGATATGGCTTGAAAATAATGGGTGCTGCCGGAATAGTGCACGGATTCGAGTCGCCGGCACAAGTCCATTTTGAAGATGCACAGGTTTCTGCGGTCATAGCCGGCGGGATCGGCCTTGTAGCGGTCGTAAGCCTCTTGGTCGGGCAAGTGGTAGAGATCCTGCAAACGGCCGAAGTGGGGGAGTTCCGTGGTGTAGAAGAATATCGGACGGGTGCACAAGGGATCTTTTTCAATGGTGCCTTCGATATTCTTTTTGTATTCTTCTTCGCATGCCTTCAGGATTTCCGTCAGGGCTGCTTTTCTGCGTGAATCATCCTTGAGTCCGGCTACCCTGAGCTGTGCATCGAAATCGAGTGTTCTGATTTCTTTGATTTTATTTAGCGACGCGCCTTCATCCAGCAGCCCCCAGATGTAGGCGCGGTCGTTGATGGCTACCCAACGTTCATGCTCTGTCAGTTCGTAGCCGCAGGCCGCCGCAAACTGCTCCAGGGAACTTAAGGGATGGGATCGGTCAAGTTTTTCATCGTGGTGATGATGATCGATCACTTTGATGCGGATGTCGTCGTTCTGCTCAAGCTCTCTCTCTTTTTCCGGGCCCGGGATTTCGACGATCCACAACTCTTTGGTCTCGATTTGATCGAAAGTACGATGGGGTTCCCGTTCCAAGCGCGCACCCCAGGTTTGTTCCGATAGGATCACGCGATGAAAACCGATCCGTTGCGCGATATCGGCGATGGTGACGCTCTCAAGGTCATTTTGAGGGACCAGTAGCGTAATGTTGCTGCAATCTTTCATGGATTTCTCTTTCTTGCGGTTTTCCATGCCCGTCTGTTTTTCTGCCTCTCTAAAGAGATTATGGACGGTTTTGTTGAACAACGATTTCATTTACACCAATAATAAATTCGACTCTGTTCAGGGGGGATGCCGGGGATAAGACCGGTATTTGCATGACATACGGGCGGGCATAAAGGCCGCCCCTACACCGATGGTGCGGTCCCGGGTTGAACCGCGTTTGATTAAATCGATGCCAATCAAATATAACCTGCTAAATCCTTGCTATTATTTCCCCCTCCAGATAAACCCTGACCTCCCCCAACCGGCTGGCAACAACGACCAGAGCGCCTGTTTGCAGGCTGAAAGCTTGGCAATACTGGCTACGAATGCTCTGCCCGCCGGTGCAGTCGATCCGGGTGTTGAAAAAGACCTGGCAGGCCTGAAGGGTTCCGCTATGGTCGATGATCAGGGCACCGTCGGTTTTGGCCAGGACGGCGATTTCGCTTTCCGGCAGGGCAGTGAAATCCAAAGGCTGGAGCGTCAGTTCAAACCGGTTGTCGAGTTGGCTGTCCCAAAGATCGGCATGGGCCGAGGGGTTTTCCAAAAAGGCAAATGCTCCGCCCATCTCCTCTTCGGCCATGATAAGGGCGGTTTTCAATGTTTTTTCCAGTGCCGGTCTGGAGATCTTGCGGGAGGCGGCTATTTCTCTCAGCTCTGCTAATACCTTGCCATAATCGGCGGTCTGCCAGCGCCCGTTGGCATACTTGCCGATTTGCTCACCTTTATAAAAGATGTGCAGGCGGTTGCCGAAGGGGGGAATGAAATAGACCAGCGCCATGGTCAGAAGGGAAATCAGGGCGTAGCGTTTATATATGCCGCTTAGCAACGGGCTTAGGTCCTGGTTGCCGGTCAGATCGATATCGGTCCGGCACAGGGCGGTAATGTGACCGGTCTGGTCGATGACCGCGCCAAAGTACCGGCCGTCCAGCAGGGCGGCCATCTTGTGGTAGTTGGCATTCAGCTCATAGGGCTCGGCGGCGCTGACAAATGAGAAATGGGCTCTGGGCAATATGCCGCAGATTTTTTGGGAGTCGCCGTAAATGAAGGCGGCGCTGACGTTGCGTTTGAAGCCCCCGGTCTGGCAGAGCTGTTCAAAGAAGGCCAAATGCTTTTTTAACTCGGCCGAAGGGACGCTGACCGGATCGATACGTTGGCAGATGGCTTCGATTTCACTTCCCGGATAGATGGCGGAAGTGGTTTGGTGCGACGGCGGGGTGTCGAAGGGTTCGGTCTTGGTCCCGGTGGTTACCGGCGCGGCCGTTGCTTTTGGTTTGGGTTTGTGTTCAGGGACCAGGCCTTTGATGTTGAAGTGTGCGAACACCTCTTGCAGGTGGTTGAAAAAATGGAACCGGCGGCCCTTGCGATAACGGGCGGGGACTTCCTTTTCATCTTGTTTCGAAAAGATGAAGTGCTTGATGCCGGCCTTGATGCCGGCTTCGATTTTGGCGGCCAGGCCGTCCACGGGTTTCAGGGTGCCGTCCATCTCCAGGCCGGCCGAGTAGAGGGCCGGCGGCACACGGTCCGGTTTTTCGAAGGCCAGGACGATCGCCATGATGATGGCCAGGGCCAGGCTGTCGGCGGTTTCGATGACCCGTTCGCTGGTGTCTACCTTTATATAACGGCGGTCCAGGTTATAGGCGTTGAGGGCCGGGCACATGCGGAAGAGGCCGTCGAAGAATTTTTCTTCCATCAGTGACAGCGGGCCTTGGGTGGTCGTGCCGTCTGGATGCTGTCTGGATTCTAAGCACCAGATGTCGAACTGAGGTCTGTCGTGCTCATGAGTGCTGACATGTGCCGTGCACTCAAAGAGCGCGCCGATGGTTTTCGTGGGGTCGACGATCACACCCAGCGCCTTGGCTTTGCAAGTTTCTATTTCGGGGGCCGCGGCCCACCTGAGAATGGGTTGGGGGCATGCGTAGTCTTGCTCCAGACGGGCATGCAGGTGTTTCATCATGGTTTGCCGGGTGCGCGCTTGGTCTTCCTTTATCTTTTGGTTGGCGGCTTTCAACAGGGGTTTGCAGTGCGGGCAGGTTTTGGCGTGCGCTTTCAGGGCTTTTAACTCGGTTTCGTCAAGGTCGCCGGCCGTGTATTCATCGAAGACGCCGGGTCTCTTTTTAACGCAGAGCAGGTTGTCGGCGAGCATGTTGGCGAGGGCTTGCCGGTCCCATTTATCCATTGGTTTCATGTTGTGTACCTGTTGGCTTTGTCCGGCCTCGGCGCCTTTCTTTTGACATCGGCGATATGTGCGAAAAGCCGCCTGTCTTTTTTAGCTTTTCGCGGATGCGATGCACGATCACGCTGGTGTACTGGGCGTGTTCGGCCGGCATACCCATAATCTTCGCCACCTGCGCGTTCGAAGGTGCGATGATCTTTTCCCCGGTGGCTTCCTTTTTTTGGATGGAGGCTTTTTTGGCCGCGATCTTTTCCGCCAGTTCTTTCTGGTTCAGGGAATCCTTGAATCCAGCGCTTAAATCGTTTAGACGGCTTTGGAGCTGTTCCATTTCAAATTGCAGTTGGGCCGCTAAACTCAACATGGCTTCGCTTTTGATCACACGGCGGGTGAGCCCTTCCATGAGGGTGTTGATCTGCACGCGAACGGTTTCAGGCGGTTGTCCGAGGAACTTGGCGAGCTGTTTGATTTGCCTGGGCTTAAAGGGGTTGTAAGCGATAATGCGCAGGCGAAAGGCCCATTTATCCCGTTCGGGGAGCTGCGTGATTTGCCCGAGGGCTTCCGTTAGGGCGGTACCGAAAATTTTGCTCGGCCCCAGCGCGGGAATGGTCTCTTCCAGCGGCGTGTCATTTTCTTTGGAGATGGGGTCGGAAAGCGAACGGGTCTGACGCACCAAGTGTAGTTTGTACTTTCTTTTTCGGGTGTTCAGGCTGTCCAGGTAATCGTGGGTGCAGTTTCTCGCGATCTGGCAAAGCCAGCCTCCGACCGTAGGTGGTTCGATAAGCCCTTGGATGCCTTCTTTGGCCTTTTCGTATGTGGTGACGAAAATGTTGCCGACCGTGTTGTCCTGGTCTTTGTCGGGGTCTTTGTATTGATGCTTTTTAAGGGTTCCGGCGATGGCCCTGCGAATCCTCTCTGTATAGCACTCAAATAATTCCTCCCATGCGGCCCGTTCATCCGCTTGGCACCTGGCGACTAGATCGATGAGGGATGCATTGTCCAGGTGTGGGCGATTGGGCATGGTCGGATTCAGTTTCTGTTGGAGTATGAAGGAGTAACGTATGTTTATGGTAAGTGTCCTCGATTGGTCAAGTGGAAAACAGCCATAGGGCGCTGTCTTGGTTTAAAAATTCCGCTTGACTCGCGATCATCGGTCGTCTATTTAACCGGCCCTCATGTAGCTCCCCGTTCACGCCCAAATAATCTCTAAAAAAAATCTTTGATTGAAATGGATTATTGAAACGTCCGTCTTCTGTTTTTTGTGGAGAACGGAAAGGCTTTAGTGGGGTTCTGCGCGGGCCATGTCTCAATACCCCTTTTTTCGATTCGAGTCAGGTCACTGTTGAAATGGATTTCCGGTTTTCCCTTCTATAGGTGCGCAGGGGGGAAGCACTGATCCAAAACCCGAGTCGGTGGTGAACCGAGATAGGGGCCGAAACACCGGAAGGGGCAAAGGGCCTTTCCGGCGCTCGGGTGGAGTGTTCTCTGAAAAAGGAGGGGCAGGATGTCAAAGGCGGCAAATCGCAGGCTTATCCGGCAGAAGGAGTACCTTATCGGTTTGTCCTTTCGATCTCCCGGGCGGTTCGACGCGGCCTGGGAAAAACGGGTGGATAGCTGGATGGATGAGATCGGGGGTCGGGCCAGGGAGTGGGGGAAGGGCGACATAGAGAAGTGGCGGGTGCTGTTCGCTATTCCGGACCGGGCGGATTCGATTATGCGGGCATGCAGCCCAGCGGCGCAGCGCAGGCACCGGGCAGCGACCTTCGCATTGCTCGAGGGGGAGTGTATGCGGCAGGTGGCGCGGATGTTTGGCCGGTGCATGAGCCGGACCAATGCCATGTCGCCGGAGTGGTTGGAAATGAAACGTTACTATCCCAAAAGATAACGCCAGCACCTTTTTCAACTTCAAAGGAGATGGAACCATGAAAGAGTTTACTGCCAAGCAAGTCGACGAAAAGGACACTTCCATTTTGGGCTACGCGCAGTCGGCCGGGGAAAAGACCTGGTCGGTGATTTCTTCCCTCTCTTTGAGCGAGCTGGAAGAGAACACCCGGCCGCGGGAAAATGGGTTGGACGACGGCCAGAAGAACCATCCGCCGGCGGGCGCTACGGAGATGGCGCGGACCGAGCAGCGCATCCTCTTCGAGGCGGAGCGCTTTCTGGGCAAGGCCAGGGACTTCGCCAACAAGAACCTGACCGACATCCGGCGCAAGATGGCGGCCTTGGCGGAAAACGGCGGCGACAATTTCTTCGCCGTCACTCGCGAGCCGCAAAAGGAGTTCACCAAGCACTGGGTGACAGTGGATCCGGAGCTGACCGACCTGCGGGTGGAGGAGCGCACGGCCCTGCGGGACCTGAACCGATTCAAGGCGGATCATGGCTTGCAGCGTTCGGCGGTCTATCCCGATAGCCATGTGAAGCATTTGGCCCTGGTATGCTTCTTCCTGTTGTGCGAGTGCCTGGCCAACACCTATTTCTTCGCGGCCAACAGCGACCTGGGGTACCTGGGCGGCTTCTTCCAGGCCCTGGTGGTTTCCATCGCCAATGTGGGCTTGTCGTACCTCTGCGGTTGGCTGGCCTTGCGGGAACTCAACCACCACAGGCCTTTGCGCAAGGCGGTGGGGGCGCTTTGCCTTGGGCTCTACGGGACGTCGATCACGGTCTTTCATCTGCTGGTGGCCCATTACCGGGATCTGCTGACCCTAGACCCGGAAAACGCCATCCGCATGACCTTGCCGCGCTTTTCCGAGGGGCCCTTTTCCTTCGATACCCTGGAGAGCATCATCGTGATCGCCATCGGCGTGATCATCTCAGTGTTGGCGCTGATGAAAGGCTACACCCACGATGACCGCTACCCGGGCTACGGCGAGGTGGACCGGCTGCACAAAGTCAAGGCGAAGGCTTATCGCGACAAGGAGATGGCGGCGCGCGGCCGGATGATCGGTCTGGTCGATGGGGCGGAAGAGAAGGTGAACCAGCGTCTGGCCCAGGAGGAGGCGCGCGTCGCCGAAATGAGGGACCTGCTCGACGGCGCCAAGTCGGTGGTGGCCCATATCGACAACATCGACCAGCAGGTGGCCAAGGTGGCCCACACGGCCGTCGCCATCTACCGGGAGGCCAACAAGAGCGTGCGCACCGAAGCGCTGCCGGCGTATTTCGCCACGCTGCCGGTGTTGCAAAACCGGCTGGATAAAGGGGTCGACATCCTGGTGGTGGCGAACCTGGAACAGACAGTGGCCAAGGCCCAGGCCGACCTGGAACAGGTGCGCGCCAAGGCCGGCCACGCCTTGGCGGCGCTGTTCGCTGAATCGGAAAAGATCGGCCAGACCATCGAAGCCCTGGCCGACAAGGTGGACCGCAAGGCCAAAGAACAATTGGTGCAGGCATAAGGAGGGGCGACGATGAAAAAGAACGACAAACAGGGGTGGATGATCATCGGTGGGGTCGTGGCGGTCTTCGCGCTGCTGGGGTCGCTGGCGGTGTATGCCAATGTGGCGCAGAAGAAGTACGACCCGGACACCTTGTGCCCGCTGGAAGGGCAGGGACCGGCGGTGCGCATCCTGATCGACAAAACCGATCCGTGGGATGCCGGCGGCAGCGCGCGCCTGGAGAAGATCATCCGGTGCATCAAGGACGATCTGGCCGTGTCCGAGCGGCTGTCCATCGCGGTGCTGGACGAGTCGGGCAGTGAGGTGCCCACGCCGGTGTTCGACATGTGCAATCCGGGCCGGGGGGACCAGGCCAATCCTTTGTATAAGAACCAGCGGCGGATTCACGAGAAGTTCGAAGCCCGATTCGATCGACCGTTGGAGCAGATGCTGGTGGATATCCTGAAGCCGGGAACGGCGCCCAGGTCGCCGTTGCTTGAGGCGGTCGAAAATTTTCCGGTGGCCGGGGAAAACGACCGGTTGGTGATTATCTCCGACTTAATGCAAAATTCGCAACTGTGCTCCTTCTACCTTGACGGGGAGTCCTGTGCCGAAGAGAAGCGGGGGCAATCCGATCGTCAGGAGATGAAACGGTATCGCAGTATTACCGTCTATTATGTCGATCGGGGGGCGCTGGCGCGGAATCGCAAGGAAATGGTGTGCGCTTTCTGGAAAGAATACCTCGGCCAAAGGGCGGTGTCGTTCGATTTCCAGAGGTTATAACGGTTCGGGGGCAAAGTTGTGGCGGGCGCAAAGCGAAAAAAGCGATCGATTCGAATCACTTCATCGTGAAGAAATGCAAAGATTGCGGGCAGGTGTTTTGTTCGGCGTGTGGGCCGGGTTGTCCGATGTGTGGGCTTTATGCCCGCCTGTTGGAATAATGACCATAGCTTTTTGCTTAGAAGCTCATGATAGATTTCATTGGGGGTGGTGATGATGGATTTTCCCGACGGTATAGGCGAAAACATGGAATATGAACTGGATATGGGTGAGTTTGAGGTAATGACAGAATACATCGAGAATCTTCTTAGAATATTTCAGCCGTTTTTTCGCAGGTTATATGAATCGTTAAATTTTAGAGGGGGATCAAAAACTGTATTCAACTTTAATAAAGCCGCGGTTAATCGAGCAGTTAAATATTGTCTGTTCGGTGAAGCAAATTATTATAACCTATTGTTTCATATCGTCATTAAAAAGAAAGATAGTCAAAAGAAGTTAAAATCGTGTTTAGATTTTGACACATTCTTGCATTTGCGTCCCTTTCTGGATTTTAAGAGCAAGTTCGATATAATTGAGACGGAGTTGATGGCGTTGGCCAAACAATACGATTTTAAGTTAGATTTGTTGGAAGGAGATGGCCACCGGAAGGAGTATATGCTCTTATTTTCCCGGAAGCCGACAATATTCAAGACTGAGTAAAGGGTCTTCAAGGCTTGCTGATGCAAGCCGATCGTGCGAATTTCTATTGGGCATTTATCCCCGCCCTTTATTTTGACGCATTCGTCTAGTGGGCGGGCTTTATGCCCGCCCGTTGCATTTTGGAGGTGGAGACAATGACGGCGGTCAAGCCGATGATCCGGATTTTACTGATTGAAGATGATGCGACGCGCATCGCGTTGTTCGAACAGTGGCTGCCGGTCGATATGCGCCTGGTGGTGGCGTCGAGCACGGGCAAGGCCATGGGGGTCTTGTCGCGGGACCGGGGGCGGGTCTATGCGGGCATCCTTCTGGATCACGACCTGCAGGAGCAGGCGATCACCCAGATGGACCGCCATCTTTCGGGGTCGGATCTGATCAAGGTCATCATCCGCAATGTCTCCAAGGATGTGCCGGTACTGGTGCACTCGATGAATGTCAGCCGGGGGCCGTTGATGGCGGATCGATTGGCGGGGGCGGGGTTTATGGTCACGCGGATTCCCATGAGCGTGCTGAGCCGGCGGGCGTTTCTGGAGTGGGTGGCAGAGGTGCGGGAGGTGTGGGAGACGTTGGAAGAAGATTAGCCGTTTGATGGATCTTAAAATTAAGGCGCGGGCGGGCTAAGCGCCCGCTTTTCTTTTTGGGCGGATGAAATGGCGCTCACGTTCTCTCGTCTTTAGGGATGAGGGTGTGGGCGCTTTTTATTTTCGAGAGGGGGAGGTGGAGAGATGGGCGTGAAGATCGAGAAGATGAAGCATGAGCTGTTTACCTGGGTGAGCGCGCGGATTGTCTCGCATCTGTGGATCGGAGCGGTCCGGGGGTTGGAAAACGTGGATGTGGCCGGGCCGTCCATCGTCATCGCCAATCACAGCAGTTATTTGGATTTTCTGATCCTGGGCAGTCTTTTCGAGCACCATCTGGACCGGCGGCTGCATTTTTTCGCCAAGGACAAGGTGTTCGAGCATCGGCTGTTTCGGTTTTACTGCCGGCAGTTCGAGTGCCTGCTGGTCAAGAACGGCCATGTCTCCCTGGATACCTGGAAGCTGGCCATTCAGCGCCTGCGCGGTGGGCACATGATCGGCATTTTCCCCGAGGGCACCCGGTCGCGCACGGGGGATCTGCTGCCCTTCGAGAGCGGGTACCTGCGCCTGGCCCAGCAGGCCCGCGTGCCGGTCTTGCCGATCACGCTGACCGGCACCTACCGGATTTGGCCGCCGCACCAACGGCTGCCCAAAAGGATCAAGTCCGACATTCAGGTCCATGCGCCGTTCTTTTTACCGGAGAAAGTCAAGAAAGGAGAGCTGCTTGAAATCAACCAGACGATCCGAAACAGATATTTCAGACCTCTGCTTTGCGCGGTTTGATGCCATGGTCGAGCAGGGGGCGCGGTATGCGGTCTTCGATCTGGATGGCACTATCCTTCGGTCGAACATTGTAATGCCCTATGTTTATGTGCGCCGGCGCATGATGCATCCCTGCCTGTTCTGGTTTTGGTTTGTTGGGTATTTGGTATACGCGGGCATTTACTATCGGTGGCTGGATGCCAGGAGTCGGTTGCTTTTTCAGAAGCGGTTCTTTCGTCGCTACGAACGACTGCCATATGACGGCGTTTGCCGGTGGTCGGCGCGCTATGCTCAAACTGCTTTGCAGCATAGAAGCATCGTGCCGGTGCGGGAGTTGCTCGATCACCTGAAATCCAGGGGCGTGGCTGTTTCAATTTTGTCCACGGGGATTACGCCGGTGGTCGAGCCCATCGCCGCGGCCCTGGGGGTGAGTTGCAATTGTATCGAAGTGAAGAACGTCAATGGCCGATGTGAGGTTTCGCTGGAGGCGCTCGAAGGGTTCAAGGAGCGCATCATTGAAGCGTTTGATCCCGCATGCACTATCGCCGTGGCAGATTCCCGCCACGATTTGCCGATATTGCAACGGGTGCGCTTTCCGGTGGTGGTCGCCGGGAAGTACCGAGCCTGGATGGGGCAGGTGAGTGATGCAATTTGGATCAAGCCATAGAAGATGGCGAGGGGGGTCGCCGCAACGGGTCCTTGACGCCATTTAGGCCATTGAGTATTATTGCTCAGTGATTGAGTAAATGTGCTCAAACCTCTAAAAAATACTTTATTTTAGATAGTTACTGAGGTGAAAGATGGCGAATTATCCCTTCGAGCGTTCCGTGGTAAGCGAAATTCTGGCGGGATTGGGCCGGGAGAAAAAATTGTTGCATATCATGATCGGTCCCCGGCAAGTGGGGAAAACCACCGCGGCTTTGCAGATTGCCCAAAAATGGGAGGGGCCGGTCGTCCATGCTTCGGCGGATCAGGCTTTGCCGCCGGGTCCGGAATGGATTGAAGCGCACTGGGACCAAGCCCTCCGGCAGGCGCAGCAAAGCAAACAGGAAGCGCTTCTCGTCTTGGATGAAGTGCAGAAGGTGCGAGGATGGAGCGAGGTGGTGAAATGGTTATGGGATAAAGAGGGCCGGGAACAAAAGGGTGTTCAGGTGATCATTCTCGGCTCTTCATCGCTCCTGATTCAACAAGGGCTTACGGAGAGTTTGACCGGCCGCTTCTTCCTATACCACTGTACCCATTGGGGATATCCTGAAATGTCCAAGGCGTTTGGTTGGAATCTGGATCGATGGATTTTTTATGGAGGGTATCCTGGCGCGGCGCCCATGATCGACCAGCCCTCTGTATGGCGCAAGTATATTACAGACGCGTTGATCGAAACGGTACTGGCCAAAGATGTGCTGCAATTGCAAACGGTCGCGAAACCGGCGCTTCTCAGAAATCTCTTTTTACTTGCCGCCGTTCATCCGGCGCAGATTCTGTCCTATAATAAAATGCTCGGCCAGCTTCAGGATGCGGGCAACACCACTACCCTGGCCCATTATCTGAGGTTGCTCGAGACCGCTTTCTTGATTTCAGGATTGGAAGCTTTCAAATCCGGAAAGCAAATGAAGAGAGGCAGCAGCCCGAAACTGGTCATTTGGAATAGCGCTTTGATCAATGCGATCGTGGGCCACGATTTCAAAAAGGCGCGTGAAGATTTTTCCTGGTGGGGTCGATTGGTTGAAAACGCGGTCGGCGCCCATCTTGTCAGCCAATTAAACCGGTTTTCGCATGCGCTTTTTTATTGGCGCAATAGGGGCGCCGAGGTGGATTTCGTGGTTAAAACACCGCAACATGTCTGGGGTATCGAAGTAAAATCGGGCAAAGGACAAAACGTTCAAGGGATGTCCGCGTTTCGCGCTGAGTACCCAAAAATGAAATCGCTCATGATCGGTCCAGGGCACATTGAATTCGAAGAGTTCTTCACCCGGAATCCCGCGGAATTTTTGTCGGTATAAAAGCTTGAGGGGTTTGTTTTTATCGCTGTCTGTTAAGACACGCTCCGAAAAAACACAGAACTATTCAATGGCAGCTCTTGATCGTGAGGGCTGCCATTTTTTTGAAATGGGTTGTGGCTTCGCCGTCTTTGGAAAAGGTGTGGGATGCACCGTAAGGAAAATGATGAGAGTGAGGTGGTAATTGATCGAGGGATTGATTGGATAGCGGAGGCAAAACGATGCTGCGTTGGGTGCGTTATCTGTTGATGGGGGTTTGTCTGGGGGCGGTAATCGTTCTTCTTTGGCCGCCCTGGGGGCTGGAGTACCAACCGACGGACGTGCCGGCAGGCTCCGAAGCGGCCGATCCTTGCCTGGGGATCACGGTCGATGATGGGGCTTGGACGGTAGAAAGCCGCGTCGTCGGCCCGCTTATGGACGCACCAACGGCCATGGCGTTTCTATTTGTCCATTACGATCCCAGGGATAAGATCGCTCCCTGGTGCCCAGCCAGAGGTTCGGATGCTTACCGCTTTTTTTACGAAGCATACGGAAGTGTGGATATGCTGTCGGCCATTGCCTTCAGCGCGTCATACAGCGAAGGGGGTCGTCCCCACTTTATCGTTGTCACCCAAACGGCGCCGGTCTTCGATAGCTGTCATGCCTGCACGGTGGTGCTGGGCGCGGCGGTGTTCGCGCAGGCCGATGGCGTGTGGCGCTTGAAGCATTTCAATCCGGCCATCACCCACGCCGGAAGCTACGGACACGCTCCGGAGGATATGGCGCTGGAGAAGATCGGGCCGGATCTGCACGGTGTGGCGGTGACGGAGAGATATATGGGCCAGGGGCAGACCGTGTGGAGCTATCTGCTGCTCGGGCCTGTGGGGGATCGGTGGGAAGAGATCCTGCCTCCCACAAACATCGGCGACGCCTACCAGGGTAACTGTGACCCCCAAACCGGCGATGCGCTCGATCCGGTGTTTCAAAAATGCTATGCCTACTCCTCGGTGATCCGCTTTATCCCCGGCGCCCATCCAACCTACTTTGACATTGAAGTGCATACGGCGGGCACGGATAGTCGCCCGGATAACATCATCATGCCGTTCGAACGGTCGGCGGTTTATGGCTTCAATGGCTGTCGATATGCGGAAGGGCTGGCAGTAAGGCGCTCCGAAGACCATCCCTATTGCATCCAGGTGGCGGCCTTCGAAAACTATCGATCGGCGCGCGCTCTGGCCGATCGGTTGCGCGCGGCGCAATTGCCTTCCTATTGTGATTATTTCACGCCCGCAATCGGCCGATCTCTTTTTCGGGTGCGGATCGGCGATTACCGCACCCGCGAGGAGCCGAAGCGTATGCTGCCTGGATTGAAGCAGATGGGTTATGCGGGCATGGTGAAAAAGCGGTAGCGTATAGCTGAATGGTTGATGGCAGCTTCTGGTTGCAGGGGCTGCCTTTTTTTTTGAAATGGATATGCGGGTTCGTCGTCTTTAGGAAGTGTGATGAAAGGGAGGTGTTGAATGGATCAAGACACGTGTGGGCAAGAGCGGCCGTTGTCTGTCGAGCAGCAAACTGAGGATGGACAGCGGCGTCGGCCGGGGAAGCCCATGGATGCGGCGCTCGAAACGATTCGCCGCAATAATTTGGAGGTCAAGGCGGATTTGGCTGTGCAGCTTGCGCAACTGGGTTTGTCCGACAAGTACATTCGGCGGTTGCTGCACTTGAAAGATCGTGAGGAGAGAAAGGAGCGATCATGACGCAAGCCAACATGATACCGGCGGTGTGGGTCTCTCGATTGGGGAAGAGGGTGCAGGCCGTGGCCGCTTTGGCGTTGTCTTCGGTGCTGGCCGCGGAACTGCTGCGAGGGGTCGAGGAGGGTTCCGGGGGCGATGGCGCGGCCATGGTTCAGGGTCAGGGTCTGGCCCAGGCTTCTTTGCTTCAGGCCGTGGCCGCCTGGCCGGCCAATACTTCGATGGAGCTTCATTGGACGGCGCTGCCAGATTTGAAGATGCCCTCCAACGGGCGGTTGTGGGTCACTCTATTCTTGCGGGCCGTGGCCAAGGACCGGGAGGCGGCCACCACCGATGTGCTCGAGAGTTATTTTCGCCTGAAGCCTTTGTTGCCGGTCTTTTTCCGCCATCTGGCCTTCGCGCCGGTGGAAGATGTGGAAGCGTTGCGGCAGCGCCTGGCGCCTTTCGGCGCTGCGGGGGCCGTGGCGATCGGCCGCCAGCAAAAGCGCATCGCCCTGGGCAAGCCAGTGGCGCACACTTCGTTGGGCTTCGGTCCTTTGAAAAGCGGCGCGGTCGCGGAGCAGGCCATCGATCATCGCTTTCCCTGGGTTGCTTCGGGGGCGGGTACGGATGGCCTGGTGCGGGCTCTCATGCAGCAGTTGAATCCCACGCAGTGGATCGTGCGCGTGGCGCCCGCATCGGCCAAAGCGGCGGCCCTGGAGACCTTGCGCGCGGAAGTACAAGCGTGTGACCGCTTTCTGGGCCAGGGACACCCCGGCGAGGTCACCTTGATGGAACAAGCCCAGGGCCTGCGGATGATTGCGCTGCGCCAGTTGGTGCGCTTGACCGAGGCCGGGCTCAAGGTGGGTGTCTTTTGGGTGGGCGCGGCGCCCATGAATGGTGCCACGGCCTCTGTTTTTACCCATATGCTGTTGGCGGCCACGTCGGCGTTGGGGGGCGATCAGATCCATGCCGGCGGTTTTTGCGCCCGGGCGATACGGGCCGACAAGGCGCGGGACACGGGACGCTTTGGTCGCACGCCCATCAGCGCGGGGGAGGCGGCCGCCGCATTCCAATTGCCGACCGCGCCCCTGCACGATCTGCCGGGCCTGCCGATTTTGCGCTGGCGCACCTGTCCGGCAACGCTGGAAGATGATGGGGAACCCGACGCCGTCGGTATTACGCTTTTCGACAATGTGCACCAAGGGGTTGCCCAGCCGATCCGGTTGTCCAACGAAGACCGGCTGCGCCACATGGCGGTTTTCGGCGCTACGGGCACGGGCAAGTCCACTTATATGGCCAACATGATCGTGGCGGACATCGTCCAGGGCCGCGGCGTGACCGTGATCGATCCCCACGGGTCGCTCGTCGAAAGCATTCTGCCGTATATCCCGGAAGCGCGACGGCAGGATGTGGTGCTCTTTGATGTGACCGACCGGGAGCGACCCATCGGGTTCAATCCGCTCGAATGGGAGACCATCCAGGAGCGGGATTTGATCATCGAAGAGATCTACGCGTGCCTGGAGGTGATGTATGATTTCAAGCAGACCGGCGGTCCAGTTTTTGAAAACAATTACAGGAAGATGATGACGCTGTTGTGCGGCGACGAGCAGAGCCGCGGCTCGCGCAATGGGTTTGTGGGTACGGTTTTGGATCTAACGCGCTGTTATCAGGATGAACAATTCCGGCGTTTTCTGGGCGATACGATTGCGGACCGGGATGTCAAAGAGTTTTTGACCGAACTGGAGCGTAGCCGGGGAGAAGCCCAATTGGCCAACATATCTCCGTATGTCACGAGCAAATTCGGCCGGTTTACCAGCGATACGGCCTTGAAACGCATCTTCGGCCAGGAGCGAAGCCGGATCGATTTCAACGCCATTATCGGCGAAAACCGGATCTTTCTAGTTAAGCTGGGCCGCGGTGATTTCGGTGAATCGGTGTGTGGTTTGTTATGCACCATGCTGCTGACGCGGCTGAAGATGGCGGCCATGAAGCGCGGGCCGCTGGCTTCAGCCCAGGGCCGGGAGCACTTCATCTACGTGGATGAATCCGGCCTGGTGCCGGGCCATGTGATCGCGGGGCTTTTGAGCGAGATCCGCAAGTACGGCATCGGCATCGTGCTGGGGTCGCAGTATACCAAACAATTGACCAGTGCCGTGGCCAACACCCGCAAGGACACGCTGCTCGACAGCGTGCACGGCAATGTGGGCACCATGGTGGTATTTCGCATGGGAAAAGAGGATGCCCGGGAGATGAGCGCGCTTTTTTGGCCCTCGTGCGGCATGCTGGACATCATGCGGCTGCCCAACTTTTGCGGCTATTGCAAGATGTCCGCGGGCAGTCAGAGCTTGCCACCGTTCAGTTTCAGGTCCCGCCCGCTGGACCCCATCGGTCGTCACGACCAGGCCGATGCGATCCGGGAGCAATCGCGGCGGCGTTACGGCATTTCGGCCGAGCTGGTGGACGACCTGCTGGTGCAGCATCGCAAGCTACAGAAAGCGGATGCGTAAGCGTTCCCAAGAAAACAAATCCCGGCCCGACGTGCTGCATCGGACCGGGATTCTTTCTGAAAGAGTGATTGCAGGTTGCCGTCTTATGTTCGTTCCTTGGATAGGACTTTACCTGAGGTAGCGCTTCATCCAATC
>JAKAFO010000305.1 GCA_021819735.1 Deltaproteobacteria bacterium | reverse complement strand
AACTCTCCCACTGGTCCTTGAAAAGCGCGAGGGCCAGGCGGGCGTCTTGCAGGGGATCGCTGAGGGCCGCGCGCACCAGTTTGTAGTCTTTGACCAGGCGATGGTAGGGGTTCTGGGGAAAGGCCAGCGGCGAAAGCAAAAGCGTGTCGATCAGCGGTCGGCCGAGCAGCCGCATGCCTGGAGCCAGGGCCTGGAGCAGGGGCAGATCGTGGCCCAGAATATTGTGGCCCAGCACGAAGGCCGCCGAATGCCCGAAGGCGTCCAGGGCGGCCAGGGCATCGGATACTGACCCCTGGCCTTCAATCCACTCGAACGGCCGTTCCTGAAAGAGGGCGCCGATGCGGCGCAAACGGCTACCCGACCTGGAGACTTCCAAATCCAGGGCCAGGGTTTGAGCAATTAGGCGGTCGAAGGCCATGGCGGAAGGGTCGGCTCCTACGATGAGAGGATGTGTTTCACGCGTCCAACCTGGCCGTCCTCCAGGCGCACTTTGATTCCGTGGGGATGATGGGGCGAGCGGGTCAAGAGATCCCGGACGATGCCGCGGGTCAGGCGGCCCGAGCGCTGGTCTTGCTTCAGAACGATCTCAACATCCATACCCGGGCGGATATCGGCGCGGTCATTGGCTCCCATAATAATCGATGCTCCTTAGAGACATAAATACGATTTTTATAAGTGATCTCGCAAGGATTGGCAATACATCAGAAAATCATGTTGACATCCGTCGAGCAATTAAATAAATGTTGGAAAAACTGACTGAGTGCTCAGTATAAAGGTAGCCTATGTCGCGTAAAGAGGATATCTTACAGGTCGCCACCCACCTGCTTGCCATCAAGGGGTATAAAGACGCCTCGATGGCCGAGCTGGCCAAGATCAGCGGTGTGGCCCAGGGGACCATCTTCTATCACTACAGCACAAAAGAGGCGCTCTTTCTAGCCATTTTGAAGGCTTTTAGGGAAGATATCGTCGCCCATTTCTCCCGTTACCGCAATGAGCACCAGTTTTCCTCCGGTTTGGACATGGTCGAGCAGGCCATCGCGTTTTACCTGCAAATGGCCTCCCAGATGGAAGACCGCTTCATGCTGCTCCACCGTCACGACGCCTACGAGCTGGCTCAGGTGAATCCCGAATGCCGCGACTGCCTGGAGGCGATCTACGACTGCCTCATCGATATTTTCGAGCAGGCGATCCAGGCCGGCCAGAAGGACGGCTCCATCCGCGAAATGCCGGCCCGGCGCATGGCCATGATCATTTTTACCATGGTGGATGGTTTGATCCGCCTTCACACCTATCGGTTGTACGACGCAGGTGTGCTGTACGAGGATGTGGTCCAGTCGTGCCGCGCCCTGTTACAAAATAATCCCTCAGCGTTCAGGAGTTGAAGATGCTTGGCAAGATTTTCCCCTTCATCAAATGGTTCAAGGATTACGACCTCGGCGCGCTCAAGGCCGACGGCATCGCCGGGCTGACCGTGGCCCTGGTATTGATTCCCCAGTCCATGGCCTATGCCCAGTTGGCCGGATTGCCGGCGTATTACGGTTTGTACGCCTCTTTCCTGCCGCCCATGCTGGCGGCTCTCTTCGGCTCCAGCCGCCAGTTGGCCACCGGGCCGGTGGCCGTGGTGTCGCTGATGACCGCGGCGTCGCTGGAGCCTCTGGCCACGGCCGGCAGCGAGGGGTACATCGCCTATGCCATCATCCTCGCCATGATGGTGGGCTTCTTCCAGCTCAGCCTGGGAATCCTGCGCCTCGGACTGGTGGTCAACTTTCTCTCCCATCCGGTGGTCAACGGGTTTACCAACGCGGCGGCCATCATCATCGCCACCTCGCAGCTCTCCAAGATGTTCGGCGTGAGCGTGGATACGGCCACCCACCATTACGAAACCATCTGGCGCGTCATTCAGGAGGCGGCTCACTATATCCACTGGCCGACGCTGCTGATGGGGGTTTTCGCTTTCGCCATCATGTACGGGCTCAAGATTCTGGCACCGCGCATTCCCAACGTATTGGTGGCCGTCGTGGTCACTACGTTGATCTCCTGGGGCACGGGGTTCGAGCACAATCGGACGGTGCCGGCCACGGCCATCGTCTCGTCCAAGGTCCAGGCGCTCATCGCTCAGTTCAACGAAGCCACCCATGGAATAGCGGCCCTGGCCCAGGAGCGCACCGAGGTCAACCGAATTTTAGCCGAGGCCGGCCAATCCCATGACGCCGTGGGTGTCATCGATGCCAAGCACGATGCCGATGTGGTCCAGGTGCGCATGCAGCGCTTCAAGGATCAGGCACTGGCGGCCCGAAAGGATTTGCGCCATCAGATCTTCGGCGCGGTGGTTCAAAATGACGGTTCCCTGCGCTTTTATCCCGAAGAGGAGCTGCCTGCCGACGCCGAAACCGACGGCCGCCGCTGGCACATCCGGGTGGGCAATGCCGCCCTGGCCATGGATGGCATCGTCATGAAGGGCGGGGGGGCCGTGGTGGGCGGTATCCCCAAGGGCTTGCCCGCCTTCTCCATTCCCAAGTTGGAGTGGGGGGCGATCATGCATCTATTTCCATTTGCCGCCATCATCTCCCTGCTGGGATTCATGGAGGCCATCTCGATTGCCAAGGCTATGGCCGGCAAGACCGGTCAGCGTTTAGACCCCAACCAGGAGTTGATCGGCCAGGGTGTGGCCAATTTGATCGGTGCCCTGGGAAAGAGCTATCCCACTTCCGGATCGTTTTCGCGCTCGGCGGTCAATCTCCAAGCGGGGGCGGCAACCGGGCTCTCCAGTGTCTTCACCAGCCTGACGGTGGTCATCGCCCTGCTGTTCTTCACCCCCTTGCTTTATCATTTGCCCCAATCGGTCCTGGCGGCCGTCATCATGATGGCCGTAATCGGGTTGATCAACGTTTCGGGTTTTATCCACGCCTGGCACGCCAAGTGGTATGACGGCCTCATCTCGATCATCTCCTTCGCGGCCACGCTGGCCTTCGCGCCCCATCTGGACAAGGGCATCATGATCGGCGTGGTGTTGTCCCTGGGCGTTTTTTTGTATAAAAGCATGCGACCCAAGGTGGTCTCTTTGTCGCGGGCCGCGGACGAGGCCTTGCGCTGCGTTTCCACCCATGGGTTGAAGGAGTGCGAACACGTGGCCATGGTGCGTTTCGACGGCCCGCTCTTCTTCGCCAACTCCAGTTATCTGGAAGACAAGATGATGGAGATCATGCGCGCCAAGCCCAATTTGAAGCATATCATCATGGTGTCCAACGGCATCAACGATATCGATGCCTCGGGAGAAGAGACATTGTCCCTGCTAATCGACCGTATCCGCAGCGCGGGAGTGGACATCTCGTTGAGCGGGGTGAACGAGGAAGTGATGAAGGTGTTTCGGCGCACGCACCTGCCGGAGAAGATCGGCGAAGACCATATCTTCCCGACCATGGAAAAAGCCATCACGGCCGTACATCCCGAATCCCATCGTCTGAGCAAGGAGCAGGCCTGCCCGCTGCTCACCGTTTGCCATTTAGTGGAGAACTGATCGCCGTCAAAGGGAGAAGCATATGTCGGTTATTACGATTTTCAGCGGTACGTTTTGTAATGAAGAAGCGGTGGTGCGCGCCCTCGGCGCTCAAACCGGATATCGGCTGGTGAACGACACCGAGCTTGTCGCGGCGGCCAGCCGGCAATCGGGGATCCCCGAAACCAAAATCGAGCGTGCTTTTTCGGCGCGCGCCTCGGTTTTTAACAAATTCACCCACGAGCGCGAGCGGGCCATGGCCCACTTGCGTATGGCCATGGCGCGCGCCTTGGCCGCCGACAACCTGGTGATCCACGGGTTTGCCGGCCACCTGATCCCCAGGGAGATCAGCCACGTGCTGCGGATCTGCCTGATCGCCGATCTGAAAGCGCGCGTGGCCACGGCGGCCAAGGCATTGCAAGTCAAGGATAACGAAGCCCTCAAACTGATCCATAAACAGGAAGAGGATCGCGCCGCCTGGGTGCTGGCGCTGCATGGGATGCAGGACCCCTGGGCGCCCGCGCTTTACGACATGGTCCTGCCCACCGACAAGATGGAAGCCCAGGAGATCGCCGATGCCATCACCCAGAATGCCGCTTCCTCGGTGGTGCGCTTGACCGGCCGCAGCCAGCTGGCGGTGGAAGATTTTATGCTGGCGGCCCAGGTGGAGGCGGCCCTGGTGCAGGAGGGGCATCAGGTGGGGGTGCAGGCCAGGGAAGGGCGGGTGGAATTGACCATCAACAAACATGTGCTGATGCTTAGCCGGCTGGAGAGCGAGCTGAAGACCATCGCCGGCAAGGTGGCTGGCGTTCAGTCGGTGGAGACCAAGGTGGGGCCCGGTTTCTACCAGGCGGATATCTACCGCAGACAGGATTTTAATATGCCTTCGAAAATACTTCTGGTGGATGACGAGCGGGAGTTCGTGCAAACCTTGTCCGAACGGCTGCTCATGCGCGACCTGGGCTCGGCCGTGGCCTATGATGGCGAATCGGCCCTGGAGGTGGTGCGCGAAGACGAACCCGACGTGATGATCCTGGACCTCAAGATGCCGGGCATCGACGGCATCGAAGTGCTGCGCCGGGTCAAGGAGAGCCAGCCGGAGATCGAGGTGATCATTCTCACCGGCCACGGCTCGGAGGCCGACCGCAACACCTGCATGGGGCTGGGGGCCTTCGCTTACCTTCAAAAGCCGGTGGACGTGGAAGAGTTGAGCGCCACCATCCGGCGGGCCAACGAGAAGATCAAGCAGAAGAATATGGCGCGCGGCTAAAGGCGCTTGCAACGTTGGGACGAGAATGGGGGGCCGAGACGACATGGCCCGGCGGTGGATCGGTAACTCCTCGAGAGGCGGCATGAGCTGGTTGTCCAAAATAAAACCGGATTTCTGGAAGGTGCGACCCAATTCGCCCGGCACTTCCCGCTACCTGTTCAACTACCGGCGCATCTGGAAGTGGTCCGTACTGCTCACCGGCATCGTCTCCCTGGTGCCGCTGATCTTCATCACCTTGGTGGACTACAAGGTGACCGAACAGGCCTTGGAATCGGAATTTCGGCTGCGGACGGCGCGAATTGTCTCCAATACGCGCCGGGTGGTGGGATTTTTTCTAACCGAACGACGGGCTGCGCTGGATTTCATCGCCCGGGACAATGCCCCCCAGGCGCTCCTCGATCCGGTGCGCCTGGCCGCCATTCTGGACGGATTACAGAAAAGCTTCGGCGGCGGTTTCATGGATCTGGGTGTCATCGGCGCCGATGGTCAACAGAAGACCTATGTCGGGCCCTTCCGTCTCCAGGACAAGGATTACCACGAGCAGCCCTGGTTCCAAATGGTAGTGGACCGGGGGGTCTATGTCAGCGATGTTTTCCTTGGATTTCGGCAGGTGCCCCACTTGATCATCGCCGTGCGCCAGAACATGCCCGGCGGGTCGTTCCAGGTGTTGCGGGCCTCCCTGGGCATCGGACCCTTCGAGGATCTTCTGGCCAACATGGAGCTGGGAGGCCTGGGCGATGCATTCATGGTCAACGGCAGCGGCGTGCTGCAGACCCATTCGCGCAATTTCGGCCGGGTGCTCGAAACCATGAGCCTGCCGATTCCCGAGTACCACCCATCCACCCAGGTTGTCGATGGCGTCGGCGCATCGGGTGAACGGCTACAGATCGGCTACTCCTTTATCGATGATACCCCTTTTATCCTGATGATCGTCAAAAAGCAGCAGGACCTCATGCGGGCTTGGCACCGCACCCGCTTGGAGTTGATCCTCTTTCTGGTTTTCAGCGTGACGCTGATCTCGGGCGTCATTTTGGGAACAGCTACCTATATGGTGCGCAATATCCACCTGGCCGATGAAAAACGACTGATGAGCCTGCATCATCTGGAGTACAGCAACAAGATGGCCAGCATCGGGCGCATGGCCGCCAGCGTGGCCCACGAGATCAACAACCCCTTGGCGATCATCAACGAAAAGGCCGGGCTCATCAAGGACCTGTTCACTATTAAACAGTTGTACGCCGGCGATGCAAAGCTTAACAGTCTGGTGGATTCGATTCTGGCCTCGGTGAAACGGGCCGGCAATATCACCAAAAGGTTGCTCACCTTCGCCCGCAATCTGGAGGCCACGGTCGAGGGCGTCCAACTGGACGAATTGGTGCGGGAGGTGTTCAGCTTCGTGGACAAGGAGGCCCAGATGCGCGAT
>JAKAFO010000304.1 GCA_021819735.1 Deltaproteobacteria bacterium | reverse complement strand
TGAGCAGATACGAGGGGTAGAACAGCATGACGGCGCAGATGCCGATGACGATGCGTTCCAAGGGGGACAGACCTCTTCGGAAATATCCCACCACGGCCACATTCAAGTACAACACGGCCAGGATCGTGAAGAGAAACGTAAAGACGATATGGGCCATCGCTTCGCCGATCGGCACGGAGCGGATGATCGGAATGATCAGCAGCGAAGTGCCGCTCAACGATAAAATGAAGGTGGTCCCGATCAGGTACTTGGGCAGGGCCACGCGGGCGGCGAAGACCCCGGTGCGGATCGGGTCGGTGCCCATCACGGCGCTGGCGGCATAGGCCGACAGGGCCACCGGCGGCGTCACTTCGGCCAGCACCGCGAAGTAGAACAGGAACATGTGGGTCGCGAGCAAGGCCGCTTCCTCGGGGATGCCGTTCATCACGGCCAATTTTTGAATCGTGGGGGCCGTCAGGGCCGAGGTCAGCACATAGGTGGCGATGGGCGGCACGCCCATGCCCAGCACGAGGCTGAAGATCCCCGTAAAGAGCACGGCCAGCAGGATACTGCTGCCGGAGATGCTCATCAGGATGATGGAGAACTTGGAGGCCAACCCGCTCATGACCATCATGGACATGATCATGTTGGCGGCGATCACCGCGCTGGCGATGGGCAACAGGCCGATGATGCCCTCTTCGAGCGCCTGCATCAGGTTGCGCAGCGGCGGTCGGACGCTGGGGTCGGCATAGGCGAAGAGCACATAGAGGATCGCGGCCGCGGTGACGGTGATGTTGATGGAGTAGCCCCGGTAGATCATGAAGATGATGAAAACGATGGGGATGAAGACGTAGCAGTAGCGTTTGAAATAGGCGAAATCGATCAGGGCCGAAATCTCCAGTTGCGGCAACTTTACTTTTTTGACGTACAGCTCGTTGTAGGTCACGATGCCCAGCAGGTAGAGCAGCATGGGGCCGATGGCCATGACGATGATCGACGAGTAGGGAATCGAGAGCAGCTCCACCATGATGAACGATATCGAGCCCATCACCGGCGGCGTGATGTAGGCGATCGATCCCACCGTGGCGATCACGCCGGCGGCCACCAGCTTGTCGTAGCCCACCTTTTCGAACAGCGGCTTGGTCAGGGTGGCCACAAATTGGGTGTCCGCGGCCCCCGACCCGGAGAACATGCCCATCAGCACCGCCATCACCGAGCAGGCCCGGCCCGGCGAGGCGGGGCTGCGGCCCACAAAGAGCAGGGCGATATTGGCGATGATCTTGCCGAAGTTGAGGCGGGTGACGATGGCGCCCATGATGGTGAAGTAGATCAGATACTTGAGCGAAACCCCGGTGATCGAGCCGAAGATGCCGGCTTCGGTCTCGCAGTACATCTTGCCCAGCAGCATGTCGAAATCGAAGCCGGGATTGGCGAAAAGGCCGGGGATGGCGTCGCCGTAGATGTTGTACAGCAGGAAGACCAGCACGATGCTCGGCATGATCGGCCCGCTCAACCGGAAGATAACCCCCAGGACCAGCAGGATCTCGCTGTAGGACATGATCAGATCCCAGGGTTCGGGCATGATGGCCCGGTAAATCAATTTCTCGTAGTTGATCAGCAGATAGAGGAACGGCAGAAAACTGAGCAGGGCGCAGGCGAGGTCGGACCATTTCTGCGTTGAAGGAACGATGGTCGTCAGCATGGTGCAGGCCCAGATGACGATGGCAAAGCCCTTGAGCAGGATGGGCAGATCGAGGCGCATGAACTCGGCCGTGATCAGAAAGGTCATGGCGAAGAGCGGCAGGGCCCCAAACCGGCTGCGCCGCCGGATGCGCACAAAGCTGAACAGGTATCCCAGCAGGGCGATCAAAAAGACATGCACGGCCCGCTGCACCTGGGTGAGATCCAGCACCGAAATTCGCAAATCGGCGAAGGGGGTGAAGGGGTGAATCACTAGATAGATATGGTAGAGCGTGCCGATGATCGCCAAAATCGTCAGCAGTCGTTTCACCACAGCGTCCATAGCAGGGTCACCTCCAGGCAGCCGTCTTTGATGGAATAAGTATAGAACCCGAGGCGCAAGGAGATACCCTTCATCGAGCAGAAGCGCAACTGGTCGGTGGTTTCCTGGGAGGCCCGCGTGTTCATGTCGTAGGTGCCGTTGGTATAGTAGGCTTCGGTGGTTTCGTCCGTGAGCACCGAGAAGGCCTGGAAACGCCGGCCGAGGCGAAACCCGATGAAAACCGGCCGGCCGGTGACGGAATTGACGAATTGGATATCACCCGACTGCCAGCGGAAGAGAACTGCCAGTCGGGTGTCGCGGTCGGTTCGGATTACGGCCGGTTTGCACAACCCTAGGATGCAGACGGCCGCGATGGCCGCAATCGCCAGGCGGCGCCGATTCATGCGCTGTGACTACTTCTGCATGCTCTTGCTCTTCTCGGCGAAGTATTTGGCGGCCCCCGGGTGGAACGGGATAGCGGTTTTACCCACAAAACGGGCGGAATTCTCGACGGTGGTGTCTTTGGCCGCTTTTACCGATGCCTGCAAGGGGCCCAGGTTTTCGAAGACCGCCTTGGTGATGGCGTAGGCCAGATCATCGGGCATTGAGGCCGGGGCCACGAACATGTTCCAGAAGGCCAGGGTGGGCGTGTCGGCCGCGGTGCCGTAAACGCTCTTGGCAATCGTCTGGCTGTCTACAAGACCGGCAAACTCTTTCTTGAAAGCGGCCACCCCCGGATCGCTGTCCGGCAGGGGCACGATGAAGAGCTTGGTTCCTTTGCGTTGCAGGGTGTTGGCCAGTTCGACGATGGAGCCGGTGGGCAGCCCGCCGGACCAGACATAGGCGTCCAGGGTGCCGTTGGCCAGGGCCTCGTCCGACTCCTTGGCCCCCAGCTTTTCCCATTTTCTGAATTTGGCCGGGTCGATCTTGGCGGCCTTGAGCAGGTTCAAGGCGGTGAACTCGGTGCCGGAGCCCGGCGCACCGGTGGAGACGCGCTTGCCGTCCAGATCGGCCAGCTTGGCAATGCCGGCGCTCTCGGTGGTCACGATGTGCAGATAGTTGGGATACATCATCCACAGGATCGTTCCCTTGGCCGGTTTGTCGGCGAACTTTTCATGTTTGCCGCTCACCGTGAAATAGGCCGTGTCAGGCAGCACGGTGCCGACGTAGAAGGCATTTTTCTCCGGATCGCTCTTGTCGCGCAGCAGCAGCATGTTGTCCACCGAGGCGGCGGTTTGCATGGCGGTGGCGCTGGCGATGTTGTTCTTGCTTAGAATTTCCGATATCTGAGTTCCATAATAGTAGTAAACGCCGCCGATGCCGCCGGTGGTGATGACCACCTTGGCGGACTCGGCGTATCCATTGGCGGTGAACAGCATCAATGCCAGGGCTACCATGAAGACTCTTTTCATCGGTTACTCCTTTTGCAGGCATGGGCCGCAGCGCGATCGGTGCGGCGGTTAGGGAACGAGGAAAGCGGGGGCCTTCCGTCTTCGCCTGTCGGCTACGCCGAGACACACGACCGCGACGAAGATATCTCATCCCTGGATGGGTACTGACTATATGTGCATTTACTTACTAAGGGACATTCATTGGTGTCAAGGATGATCAAGGTGCAACTTTTGTTTACGAGGTGATTAATTGTTCCCTTTTTCCCCGGCCCAGGGTAAAAAACCACAACGAAGCAGCCCTGATCAAACATGGAAAAGGAGTCGTCGTGACCAGACTCAAAAAAGATAAGGTCATGAGCCTGAAAGCCGCGGTGAAGGCCTTCGTCCGCGACGGGTGCCATCTGTCCATCGGCGGGTTTACGCTCAACCGCAATCCCATGGCGGCCGTCTATGAAATCATCCGGCAGAACATCAAAGATCTGCACCTTTACGTGCACTCCAACGGCCAGGGGGTCGATGAACTGATCGGCGCCGGCTGCGTGGCCAAAATCGAGGTCGCATACGGGGGCACCGGCAAGTTCGCCGCCACATGCATCCGTTTCCGCAAGGCGGTGGAGCAAGGCAGCATTCAGATCGAGGATTACTCCAACTACCAGATGACCTTGCGCTTTCTGGCCGGCGCCATGGGCGTTCCCTTTTTGCCCACGCGCTCCTCCCTGGGCACGGACATCATCGCCAAATGGGGCTTTTCCAAAGCGCTGCGGCGCAGCGAGCCCAAGCTGCCGGATTACAAGCTGGTGGTGATGGACAACCCCTTCCCCGGCTGGGACGATGCCGACAAGGTGGTGCTCGTTCCGGCCATCCATCCGGATGTCACCATCATTCATGTCCACGAGGCCGACCGCCGGGGCAACTGCCGCATGCAGGGGCTGACCTTCGCCGACGTGGAACAGGCCAAGGCGGCCCGGCAGGTGATCGTGACCTGCGAACGGCTGGCGGATGACGACGAATTGCGCCGCCACTCGGATCAAAACCAGATCCCGTTCATCCATGTGGATGCCGTGGTGCCCGTGCCCTATGGCGCCTATCCCACGGCCTGCTACCGGTACTACGACTACGATCCGATCTATTTGAAGGCCTATACCGCTGCCGCCAAGGATGACGCACGTTTCGCCGCCTACCTGGAGATGATCCGCGCCACGGCCGATCACCAGGCCCTGCTCGATGAGGCAGGGCCGGAGCGGCTGGCCATGATCCAGGCCGATGCGGATACCGGTTATGCGGTCAATCTGGACCGACGCTGAGCGGGGAGCAGAAGCATGCAATACACCCTGAAAGAGATGATGGCCATCGCGGCGGCCCGGGAGATCGCCAACGACGATATCGTTTTTTGCGGGACCGGCATCTCGATGCTGGCCGCCATGGCGGCCAAGAACATCCACGCCCCGGAATGCGTGATCTTCTTCGAGACCGGCGCCATCGACGCCCGGCTCGAAGAACTTCCCCTGGCCGTGGCCGATTCGCGCGTGATGTACCACACCGCCGCCAATGCCGGCTTGCTGGAGGCCTTCGCCACCATGCAAAACCCGATCACCGGCGGCCAGGTGCTCGGCATCCTGGGCGCGGCCCAGATCGACAAGTTCGGCAACCTCAACTCCACCGTGATCGGCGACTACTTCGCCCCGACCACCCGCTTTTCGGGCAGTGGCGGCGGCTGCGACGTGGCTTCCTTCGTGCCGCGCAGCATGATCTTCATGCAGCACGAAAAGCGAAAGTTCGTCAAGCAGTTGGATTATCTCACCAGCCCGGGGCATCTGAACGGCCCCGACGGCCGGCGCAACGCTGGACTGCCCGCCGGCGGGCCCCAGTGCGTGGTCACCAACCTGGCGGTCATGCGCTTCGACGAGCACACCAAGGAGATGTACCTGGACGGATACTACTCGGGCATCGAACCCCATCGGGTATTGGAGAATATGGATTTTGCCGTGGACATCTCCCGCGCCCGGCCGGTGGCGCCGCCCTCGGACCGCGAGTTGCAGATCCTGCGCGAGAAGTGCGACCCGCAGCGGTTGATTCTTTAAAAAGGGAAGGTGGAAGGAAATGCTAAAGCGAATGACCTTGATGATCTCTTCGTTGCTGTTTCTCTTTTCGGTCGCCTCGACGGCGGTGGCCGAGGCCGATGAAAAGGCCACCCCCACACCAGCGGTGCAAAAACCGCCCACGGCCAACGTAAAGCGCGAACCCATCCAGGTGGAGCAAAAGAACCCCCTGGGGACCAATCGCAAGGTGCATGGAGACCCCCATGTCGACGAGGCGCCGGTCCCCAACAAAACGCTGAATGTGGACGCCGTGAAGAAATAGGGTTCACGCATCCGGCGCCGGGCGGCCCACCAGCCGATCCTGATAGTCCTGCTGGGCGAGCGCGAACATGTGCGCCTCCACGAAAGAGGCCAGACAGGGATAGCGCTCTGCCAGGAGATCCTCGGCCTCGGCCAGGGCCCGGTTGACTGCTTCGCGGGTGGGCGAATCGGGATGCCGCCAGCCACGGGCCAGGCTGAGATCCGAAACCACCTCATCGACCACCAGGCCGGGCATGGCGCTCTCGTCTGCCAGGGGTGCGTGACGGCCCATCACGAAAGGGCCGCCGGCGATGACGTCGATGTCGCCGCGCCGCGCCGCCAGCAGCCGGAAGGTGGCCGCGATCTCATTCAGGCTCTCCCCGGGATACCCGACCATAAAAAAACACCAGGTGAGGATGCCGGCCGCGTGGGCCTCGCAAAGGACCCGCCGGGCGAGTTGAAGGTCGATGCCCTTGCGCATGCGATCCAGCGTGCGC
>JAKAFO010000303.1 GCA_021819735.1 Deltaproteobacteria bacterium | reverse complement strand
TAATTACGAATGCCATCGTCGTCGACCATGCCGGCATGCCCGGCAAGTTCACCACCGGCTTCCAGATCGGTCCGCGCATGTACTACCGCCAGATCGAACACGGCGCCACGGTGCTGGCCACCGGTTCTTTGGCCAACCGTCCCAAGCAATATCTGCTGGATCGCCACAAGGCGGTCCTCACCCAGTTGGACCTGGACAACCTGCTTGAAGATCAACCCGCCCAGGTCAAGGATTGGCAAACCCTGGTGATGATCCAGTGCGTCGGTTCCCGGACGCCGGAGAATCCCAACTGCTCGCGCATCTGCTGCCAGGCGGCCATCAAAAACGCCCTGCGGCTACTCGACCTCAACCCCGAGATGCGGCTCTTCGTGCTCTACCGCGACATGCGCACCTACGGGTTCAGCGAGGACGCCTACATCGAGGCCCGCCGGCGCGGCGTGATTTTTGTGCGCTACGCCCCGGAGACCCCGCCCCAGGTGGCCGATGCCGGCCAGCAGGTGACGGTCAGCTTCATCGATCCCATTCTGCAGCGCCCCATGGAGATCACCGCCGACCGCTTGGCCTTGAGCACCGGCCTTCTGGCCGACGAGGAAACCACCGAAGACCTGGCCGCCATCTTCCATCTGCAACGCACGGAAGACGGCCACTTCCTGGAAGAGCACGTCAAGCTCAAACCGGTGGATATGTCGGTGCCCGGCTTCTTCATGGCCGGCAGCGCCCACTCGCCGCGCAACATCCGCGAGTGCATCACCCAGGGTCAGGCCGTGGCCGGCCGCGTGCAGGCCATGCTGGCCACCAAGACCATCAATCTGGGTGCGGTGGTGGCCCGGGTGGAAGGCGAAAAATGCGCCACCTGCCTGGCGTGCGTGCGCGCCTGCCCCTACCATGTGCCGTTTATCAACGAAAATCGCCAATCGGAAATCGATCCGGCCAAGTGCCATGGCTGCGGCGTGTGCGCGGCCGAATGCCCGGCCAAGGCGATTCAATTGTCATGTTTTGAAGATGAACCGATTCTGGCAAAGCTGGAAGGGTTGTTGGAAAGGATAGCCTGATGGAAAACTTCGAACCCGTCATCGTGGCCTTCTGCTGCCACTATTGTGCCTATACCGCGGCGGACATGGCCGGCAGCATGCGCCTGAGCTACCCGGCCAACGTCAAGATCGTGCGGGTGCCGTGCAGCGGCAAGGTCGATACGATTCACATGATGAAGGCCCTGGAAAAGGGCGCCGACGGCGTGATGATCGCCGGATGCCTTGAAGGCGACTGCCATTTCAAGAGCGGCAACACCAAAGCCGCCCGCCGGGTGGTCTTTGTCAAAAAGTTGCTGGAAGAGATCGGCATCGAGCCCGACCGGTTGGCCATGTTCACCATGTCCGCCGGCATGGGCACGCGCTTTGCGCAGGTTGCCGGAGAGTTTACCGAACAGATTCGCAAATTGGGCCCCAACCCCGTGTGCGCCGGACTGCAAGCCCGGAAGAGCGCGGGCAAGGTCGCCTAGGCCAAATAAAGGAGAAGAGAAGACAATGATTACAGCTGAACGGAAACCGTTGGCGGAGATCATCGACAGCATCGACGCGTACAAGCGCATCCTGCTGGTGGGATGCAACGAGTGCGTGACGGTCTGCGCGGCCGGCGGTCGCAAAGAGGTCGCCACCCTGGCCTCGGCCATGCAAATGGATTTCATGAAACGCGGCAAGCACCTCGACATTCGGGAAATGACCCTGGAACGGCAGTGCGATCCCGAGTACGTGGAGCAGTTGACGCCCTTCATCGACCAGGTGGATGCCGTGGTCTCCATGGCCTGCGGCTGCGGCGTGCAGGAAGTGGTGCGGCGCTTCAAGGACAAACGGGTCTTCCCGGCCGTGAACACCAAGTTCATGGGCGCCTCGGAACGTCCGGGGGTCTGGGCCGAGCGCTGCCACGGCTGCGGCAACTGCCTGCTGGGCCTGACCGGCGGCATCTGCCCCATCGCCCGCTGCTCCAAGAGCCTGATGAACGGCCCCTGCGGCGGATCGTCCAAGGGCAAGTGCGAAGTGAGCAACGACATCGACTGCGTCTGGCAACTGATCTGGGACCGGCTCAAGGAGCTGGGCATCCAGGATCGGTACGAAGACGTTATCATGGCTAAGGACTGGAGCACCGAAAGGGGCGGCGGACCTCGCAAGATCGTGAGAGAGGATTTGGCACAATGAAAACAGAAAGCGTATTGGAAAAAGTCTTTAAGTCCGGTCAAATCGCGGTGACGGGCGAGTGCGGTCCGCCGAGGGGCACCTCGGTGGCCAAAGTCAAAGAGAAGGCCGAACTGCTTCGGGGCTACGTGGATGCCGTCAACATCACCGACAACCAGACCGCCATGGTGCGCATGTCCAGCTTCGGCGCCAGCCTCGTTTTAAAGCAGATGAACATGAACCCCTTGATGCAGATGGTCTGCCGCGACCGCAACCGGCTGGCCATGCAGAGCGAAATTCTGTCGGCCTACGCCCACGGCGTCAACACCATGCTGTGCCTGTCCGGCGACCACTGCAAGTTCGGCGATCACCCCATGGCCAAGGGGGTCTTCGACCTGGATTCGGTCCAGTTGATCCAGATGGTGCGCAAGATGTGCGACGAAGGCAAGTTCCAGGGCGGCGCGGATATTCAAGGCCCGCCCAAGATGTTCATCGGCGCCGCGGCCAACCCCTTTGCCGACCCCTTCGAGCTGCGCGTGGCGCGTCTGGCCAAGAAAGTCAAAGCCGGCGCCGATTTCATCCAGACCCAGTGCATCTTCAACCTCGACAAGTTTGAATTGTGGATGAAGGGCGTGCGCGAGCGTGACCTGCACAAACAGGTCTACATCATGGCCGGCGTCACCCCCATCAAATCGGTGGGCGCGGCGCGTTATATGAAGAACAAGGTGCCCGGCATGGATGTGCCCGATCATATCGTGGAGCGCATGGCCAAGACGCCCAAAGAGAAGCAGGCCCAGGAAGGCATCAATATCTGCATCGAGATGATCCAGCGGCTCTTGTCCATCGAAGGCGTGGCCGGTATTCACATCATGGCCATCGAATGGGAGTCGGCGGTGGCCGAAATCGTAAAAAGATCCGGCCTCTATCCGCGGCCCCAGGTTTAGTTTATAAGGTGGAAAGGCTGAAGGCCTTGGCGGCTTTCGAACTTTTTTCTTTCCGGCGATAGATGGGTTTGATATTTTCGTTAAGCTGAAATATGAAGCCCTGAACTTCCGGTCGAGCTGCCAGAGGTCTTCAGCCCCAAGCCGAAACTTACCCAACATTCAGGAGGTCCAACACAATGAGCAGCAAACAATTGATTTTAGTCGTCGATGACGATCCCGATCTGGTAGAGTCGGTCAGCATGAAGCTGGAGAGCAAGCAGTATCGGGTCGCAAAGGCTTACGACGGCGTGGAAGCCTGGGAAAAAATCAAGAAGGAACGGCCGGCGCTGATCATACTGGATGTCATGATGCCCAGGAAGAACGGATATGTTCTGTGCAACGAGATCAAGAACGATGCCACCTATAAAGACATCGTGGTGGTGTTGCTGACCGCCGTGGCCGACGCCGTAAAGAACACCAGCTACACCCATATGGACGGGAAGAACACCTTGGCCGACGATTTCATTCCCAAGCCCATCGATCTGGATCGATTGATGGAGATTGTGGCGGATAACCTGCGGTAGCGGGTGTCGCCGGTTCGGCCAAGCCGATCCGTTCGAATACCTCTTGCCAAGAAGTAAAGAGCGCAAAGAGCCCGGCTCCTGCGCTTTTTGCTCTTGGCCGAAGCTCTTTGGCACCCGTCAGGGGTGCAACGCTATTTATTCGCGACCGGTTGGCCGGATGGGCAATTGACGCGGTGCGGTGGATTCAATGCGGGACAAGATTGCCATCAATGGCCTTAAGATCAGCGAGGCCCTGATTCCCATGTGGGTGAGTACTTCCCAGGGGACTCATGATTCCGTCTCCAAAGTTTGCCGGATGCTGGCCGGCCTTCAGGTCAATCTGGCCTACATGACCACCTCGGGCATCGGCTCGCCCCAACCGGCCATATGCTGCATCGATCCGGAGGATCAGGCCAAAGTCGAAGCCTGGCTGGTCCAGGATGCGCAATTGAGCGCCCTGGTAAAATTCGGCCATCCCGTCGGGCTGCTATCGCTATTCCCGCACCAGGCCAATCTGAAATTGCTCGGCACGGCCCTGACCTCCCTGAACGACGGCGGCGTGACCATCCACGGCCTGGCATCTTCCATTTCGGCCTTGACTTTCATCGTCGATTTCGACGACCTTGAAAAAGCGGCAACGATTCTGCAAAATTGCATGTCGTTGCCCCAGGAGCACCAGCCCATGCGGCCGGAGTTCAGAGTGCGCCAGGAGGGAATTTCACGGTAGGAGCTCAGGAAATGGAAACCATCGCCGTGTATTGGGAACCCATCATCCGCACCTATGGCTTTACCTTGTTCGAAGGTGTCGGCCTGCATCAAATCGACCTTCCGACCGAGGAGCTGGCCTCCTGGGCGGGCGTGCTCCAAAATGTCACCCATGATGAACCCGGCTTCCGGCTGGTCTGGTGCCAGCGTGAAACCCCGGGCCCCTTCACCTTCTTTCTCGTATGCCATGCGGAAACCTGGCGTCTCCTGCAACCCATGCCTGCATCAGGCATCGACAAGGGGGCCGGGCCTTCGGTGACCTATTCCAGCGCGGACGTGATCTGCTTCCATGGCCCCCATTTCGGAGACCGCTACGGCATCATGGAGTTCACCTACCGGGCGCTGGCTGCGGGGCCGGTACCGCTGCTGGGGGTGGTCTGCTCGGTGGCTTCCATCTACCTGGTGGTGCCGGCCGGCTGGGGCGGCCAAGCCCAGGCCCTGCTGACGGCGGCCTTCGAAATCCCAAAGTCGGTAAAAGAATGAACGAGCGACTCTTCGAAGAACTGGATTGGCGTCTGCGGGTATTCGATAGTCTGTCGTTTCCCACCCTGATTTTGAAGCCGGACAAGGTCATTCTCACGGCCAATCAGATTTTTCTGCAACGGCACGGCGTGGCCCTGGAGCAGATCGTCGGCAAACACTGCCACGAGGTATTTTACGGCGGCAATTCCTGCCCCAACAAGGTATGCCCCTTTCCCAAGGTGCTGACCGAAAAAACCGGCGCCTCGGTCATGCGGCGCCACACCACGCGGACCGGCAAGCGGCTTTATGAAGACCGGGTCTTTTCGCCCATTTTGGACGATGACGGCAACGTGGCCTACGTCATGGAGAGCGTGCGCGACGTTACCCGCCAGAAGAACCTGGAGCTGGCCCTCAAGGAGACCGAGGCCTTCGTCGAAAAAGTAATTCTGGGCTCGCCCATCGCCATCGTCGCCGCCGATCGCTACGGGCACATCCTGCTGATGAACCCGGCCGCCGAAGAACTCTTCGGCTACGCCAATCCTTTTGCGGTCAGGCATATTACCGCCGATCAACTCTATCCGCCCGGCATTGCCAGCAGCATCATGCGCCGGCTCAAGGAAAGCAAGGGCAAACTCCCCGGCCTGGAGACCACCATCGTCAACTCCAATGGGGAGAAGATCCCGGTGGAGATGACCGGGTCCATCATCTACGAAGACGACGAAGAGGTCGCCACCGTCGGCATCTACACCGATCTGCGCGAAAAGCGGGCCGTGGAGCACAAGCTCAAGGCGACCCGGGCGCAACTGGCCCAGTCAGAGAAGATGGCTTCGCTCGGCCAACTGGCCGCCGGCGTGGCCCATGAGATCAACAACCCGCTCACCGGCATTCTCTTCTACGCCACCTTGAAGCTGGAGAATCTGGCCCCCGACGATCCCGAACGGCCCGATGTGCAGGCCGTGATCGACGATGTCAAGCGCTGCAAGGAGATCGTGCAGAACCTGCTGGCCTACAGCCGCCAATCCAGCCCCATGAAGGACATCATCCAGCTCAACGCCATCGTCAACCAGAGCCTGACCCTGATCCGCGACCCCAAGATGTTCCGCAACGTGCGCGTGGAGCGCGAGTTCTCCGAGGAGATGATGCTGGTGCACGTGGACAAAAACCAGATCAGCCAGGTGATCATCAACCTGGTGATCAACGCCGTCAGCGCCATGGACGGCGAGGGGGTGCTGATCCTGCGGACCTATCGGGACAAGACCGTGGGCAGGGCCTACCTGGAAGTAATCGATACCGGGTGCGGCATTGCCCCGGAAAATCTCAGCAAGAT
>JAKAFO010000302.1 GCA_021819735.1 Deltaproteobacteria bacterium | reverse complement strand
TGTTGTTGAATATATCGGTGACCAGTCTTTTAACGACAATTTCATGTTTCTGCATGGTGTACCTTTACCGTGAATTGATCCGCAGTATTCGAGGCGGCACTCCTTGTACCGATGACCCGCCGTTTCTCTTCTGCACGAAGGTTTTTAAGGAAACTTGCGTGTCGGAAAATGGATGCCGTTCATTTTTTTCGCTTGCTTGTTCAAATCAACTATGCCAAATTGGTTTAACCAATGCAACAGAAAAATCGATAGGTCTGCACCGCTCGGAAAATGGGGCACGCGATTGCGCCGCGACTCATTTAGGCTTCGGTAAGAGGAGTAAATCAGCATGGAAGACGTGTACATCATCGGTGTGCATACCACCCCGTTTGGCAAGCACCTCAACCTGGGCATCAAGGATTTGACCGCCATGACCGTAACGGGGGGCCTGGCGGACGCCGGCATCGGCAAAGAGGCCATCCAGGCGGCCTGGTTTTCGAATTCCGGCTGGGGGGATCAAAGAGGTCAGGCCTGCATTCGCGGCCAAGTGGCCCTGCGGCCGATGGGCATCGATACGATCCCCATCACCAATGTGGAAAATGCCTGCGCCAGCGGTTCCACGGCGCTTCATCATGCCTGGATGGGGGTGGCCAGCGGCCTGTATGACATCGCCTTGGCCGTGGGCGCCGAAAAGCTCTATAGCAGCAATAAAGCAGCTATTTTCGCGGGATTTCTGGCCGGCATCGACATCGAAAATGTCATCGAAATCAGCCGTGGCCTCTCGGGTTTTTCGCTGGATGAAGAAGATCGGAATATCATGGAAGCATTTCAGCGAAAGTACCCGCCCAACGGCAACGGCAAGCAAGCCAAGGGCGGCAAGGGCCTCAAAGCCAGTGTCAAAGAGATTCGGGATCAGCTCGTGGTGGCCATTTCCCTGGGAGAAAAGCTGGGTTATAGTACGGTCAAAGAACTGCGCAAGCTGACCATGGCCGCGGACCACTCTCCCTTCATGGATATTTACAGCTATGCGGCCCGCAAGCACATGCGCAAATACGGCACCACCGTGGAACAACTGGCGCTGATCGCTAGCAAGAACCATCACAACAGCACGTTGAACGCCAATGCCCAATATCGTTTCGAAGTACCGATCGAAAAAGTGCTTCGCGACCGCATCGTCAGCTTTCCTTTGACCCGGGCCATGTGCGCGCCCATCGGCGACGGCGCGGCCTGTGCCGTGGTCTGTTCCAGGAAAATCGTCCGGCAGTTGGGCGTCTCTTCCCGGGCGGTGCGCATCCGGGCCTCGATTCTGGGTTCGGGCAAAGCCTATGAGGAAAATTCAGGTGAGCCGGATATCGGCGAACGGCTGGCCCGCAAGGCGTACGAGGTGGCGGGAGTTGGGCCTTCGGAGATGCACATGGCCGAAGTCCACGATGCCACGGCTTTCGGCGAACTCCATCAGGCGGAGAATTTAGGCTTCTGTCCGCGGGGAGAAGGGGGGCGTTTCGCCGAATCGGGGGCCACACGCTTGGATGGCAGCCTGCCGATCAACCCAAGCGGTGGCCTCACCTCCCGCGGCCATCCCATCGGCGCCTCCGGCCTGGCCCAGATCCACGAGTTGACCACCCAACTGCGCCGGGAGGCCGGCCAGCGGCAGATCGCCAAGGCCGTGCTGGCCATCGCCGAAAACGGCGGCGGCGCCTTGGGCAATGAAGAGGCGGCCATGTGCATGCATATTCTGGAGGCCCCTTCGAAGTCGTGATTCTTTTGCGCAGGGAGATAGGAACATGCAGGAAAAGAAAATCCAGGTAACGGATGAGTCTCAAATAAAAGGATGGGACGCCGATATGGCCGCCATCATCGATCGCAGTGCCCAAGCGCTGAAGCAAAATCAAAAGAGCGAAGGCACCCCAAAGGCCAGAGTCCGGGACCTGACCTCCTGGACGCCGGTGGAAGAGGTGATCCTCAACCGGCGCAGCATCCGCGCCTTCAAAAGCAAACCGCTGCCCGACTTCATGATCCGCAGGATTCTGGAGGCCGGTCGCTACGCGCCCTCGGCCGGCAATGCCCAGCCTTGGAAGTTCGCGGTCATCAACAGCCCCGAGATCATCGCAGCCATGGAGCGCGATGCGGTCAAGATGGCCAAGATCCTGATGTTTTTTCTGGATTACGGTCGATCGAAATTCAGGCGGATATTTCTCAAACCCTGGACCAAGCTGATCATCCGTTTCCAGGTCAATCAACTCCATCCCGTGCCGTTCGGCCTGTTGCGCGAGATCGGCAAGGGCAACACCCCTGTTTTCCACGGGGCGCCGACCTTGATCCTGCTCTACGAAGACCGGCGCGGCGTGTCCAACCCGGCCACCGATATCGGCGTGTGCGGGCAGAACATGGTGCTGGCGGCCCACAGCATGGGGGCCGGCGCCTGCTGGATCGGCCTGGTCAAGCTGTTGATGTACTATCCTCACTGGCGGAAGTTCTTTAAAATTGCCTTCCCGTACAAACTGGAGAACCTCATCGCCGTGGGTTGGCCCAAGGTAAAGTCCGACGGCCCCGTACCCCGGGAGGTCCAACTGGTCGAATGGTATGAAGGCGGCCTGGGCACCCCGCCCAGGATCGAACGGCAGGGGGCTTAAGATGCAAAAGAACGCTGTTAAATTCTGGACAAAACTACCCGATTACTACTCGGCCAAGGAGAACATCACCGCTTTACTGGAGTTCGATCACAAGAAATGCAAGCAGTGCGATATCTGCACCTTTATCTGTCCGGCGCGTTCCATCATCCGCGACCGCAGCGATGGGCCCTGGAACAACGGCTATCCCTACTTGAAGATGTCAGCGCCCGATCTCACCGACTGCGTGGCCTGCGGATGCTGCCTGGCGGCCTGTCCGACGGGAGCCATCGCCATTAAAAGAGGGTTCAACGCCGGTTTTTACTACCAGCGTCTGACCCAGACCAGCGAGCTGGTCTATCCCAATCGTTATCAGCCGTCGGACTCGGATGGTGACGGCGGCGGTGGCGCAAAAGCGGCCTCTGCCGCTACCGACGCGGGGGACTCAGTGCCGGAGAGCGGCGCCCGAGTGTTGCGGCGGATGCTCAACCGCTTGGCGCTGGGCAAGAACTGCGTTGTCGGCGGAACCAAATTCGCCGCCAACGAAATCCGTCGGGGGCGGGCCTGGCCGACTTTGAAGAAGTTTGCCTTGGGTGCTGTCCATGACATCTCCTGGGCCCAACTGCTCGAGGAGAGCGCCGAGCAGGTGCCCGATAAAAAGTGTTTGCTGTACAACGATGAAGTCTTTTCCTACCGCCAGATGGACGATAACGCCAACCGGCTGGCCAATTTCTTCCTCCATCGCAAAAGCGGCAATGGCAAGGGCATCGGCATCCTGATGCGCAACTCGCCCCGGTTCCTGGACGTCTTCTTCGGCGCCCAGAAGATCGGCATGTATCTGGTGCCCATCAACCCAGAGCTCAAGGGAGATGGCCTGGCGTATATCGTCAACCACAGCGATATCGGCACGCTCGTGGTGGATGCCGAACTGCTGACCTCGGTTCAGGAGAGCCTGGGCCTGTTCGAGCGCATCGCCGCGGCCGATGTCATTGTCGATGACGTGGAAACAGAGGCCCAGGGCATCCCGATTCCCGAGCAGATGCCGCGCTTGCGCAAGGCGTATGCATGCACCCCCGACAATCCCGGCGTCGGCCACGACCCCCGGGACCTTTGCCTGATCATCTACACCTCCGGCACCACCGGACGGCCCAAGGGCGTCGTCTACCGCTATCAGACCAGCGGTGTGCAACTGCTCTCCCTGGCCGGCAACGTCTTTTTCAAACCCGACGACACCTACTTCACCTATCTCTCCTTGTGCCACGGCAATGCCTTGTTCATTACCGTCACCATGTCCCTGGCCGTCCAATGCACCGTGGCCTTGTCGCGCAAGTTTTCGGCCCGCAAGTTTTGGGATACGGTGCGCAAGTATGACGCCACGGTATTCAACACCATCGGCACCATCATTCCCATTTTGATGAAGCAGCCCGAAAAGGCCAACGATCGCGACCATCGCGTGCGGGTGGTCTTTTCGGCCGCCTGCCCGCTGGACATGTGGGTGCCGTTCGAGGAGCGCTTCGGTGTGCAGCTCTATGAAGGCTATGGCGCGGTGGACGGCGGCGGCAAGGGCATCATGAACCTGGGCACCGCACCGGCCGGCTCTCTGGGCAAAGCCAAGCGCAGCGGCATGCGCATAGTGGGCGAAGCGGGGCGTGATGTGCCCGACGGCGTTCCCGGCGAACTGCTGTTCAAGATCCGCGGCCAGGGCAGCAGGGTGGAGTATTACAAAAACCCCGAAGCCAGCGAGAAGAAAACCGGGGACGGCTGGCTGCACACCGGCGACATCGTCAAGCGCGACCGCAAGGGCTATCTCTATTTCGTGGGCCGCAACACCGAATCCATGCGCAAGGGCGGCGAAAACGTATCGGCCTACGAGGTGGAACACGTGATCATGGGCCATGCCGCGGTGGAGGATGTGGCCGTCTATGCCGTGCCGTCGGACCTGGGCGAAGACGATATCATGGCGGCCGTGAAACCGGTCAACGGCGCGCATGTCGATGCCCGTGAACTGAGATCTTTCCTGACGGACAAACTGGCCAAATTCGCCATTCCCAGATATATTCGCGTCGTCCCGGAATTTCCCAAAACCACCACTCACCGTGTCATCAAAAGCGCACTGGCCCAGGAAGGCGTTACGCCGGACACCTTTGATGCACTGAAGGTTCAGCCATGATTACTTCATCCGAGATCAAGACCTTGTGCGCCCAGGCGCCAGACTTCGACGATATCGCCTGCGGCTTGAACGCAACCAAAAAAGCCCCCAAGGGCATGGTCGCCGAGACCCGCAAGGTGGTGGCCATCGCCCGCAAGTTCAAGCAAGAGGTGATGCAGCCCTACACCCTCGAATTGGACCGCCGCATGCAGCAGGACCCCGAGCACCTGCCCTGGGAGTTTGTCCAGAAGGCCAACCAGTGGGGGTTCTATTCCATGTGGATTCCAAAGTCCTTCGGCGGCCAGGGATATAACATCCCCTCCTTATCCTATTTTCTGGAAGAGACCGCCTCCGAATGCCTGGCCCTGGCCAATTTGATCGGCGTGCACTACCTGGCCATCACCTCCATCTTCTCCACCTGGAACATCGGGGTGATCGCCAGGCTTTGCGGATACGTGCGCGACGGGGAGAAGAACAATAAGCCTTGTCTGCTATCGACGGCCATCACCGAACCCAATGCCGGTACCGATGTGGAAGAGTGCGAGCTGGTCGATAAAGGCAACATCAATTGCATCGCCAGCAAAGTCTCGGGCGGCTATGTCATCAACGGCACGAAGGTTTTCATCTCCAACGGCCATGTTTCCCAGTGGCATATCGTCATCGCTTATGCCGATGCGCGCAAACCGTCGGAAAATGTGGTCATCCTGGCGGTTCAAAACGGCACCAAGGGATTCAGCTTCGGCCGCAAAGAGCACAAAATGGGCGTCAAGGGCTGCCCGGCCAGTGAGCTGATTTTCAAAGAGTGCTTCGTGCCCGACGATCTCGTGCTGGCCGACCCCGAACAGCATCGCAAAGCCAAGCGGGCCGCCAAGGAGACTGGCGCTCGATTTCTGGATTACACGTTGGCCGCCTCCCGGGCTGGTGTATCGGCGTTCGGAACGGGCGCGGCCCGCGGGGCTTACGAAAGCGCCCTGGCGTTTGCCTTGAAAACCGAAGTGGACGGCAAGCTGTTGGTGAACCACGAATGGGCCCAGAGCATGCTGGCCGAGATGTACAAGAACGCAGCCCTGGCCCGGCTCAGCTATGCGGAAGCCAACCACGCCAACGGCATGTACGGTCTGTTCAGCCTCTTGCAGATCAAACCATTGTACTACTATTTTAAATATCTGCCCATGGCGATCGTCGACAAATGGATCGTGCCGTTCATGCGGCTTCCGTTGGCCACCTGGCTGTTTCAAAAGCTGTATCTGGACGGAAAGAAACCGGAAGCCTTCAGGCGCATCGCAGGCTGGGGTTCACTGGCCAAGTTCACCGGCACCGACGCCGGGGTCAAAAACTGCCACATGGCCGTGGAACTCATGGGTCAGGCCGGGTTGCGCCAGGACCACAAAGTCGAAAAAATGCTCCGCGACGCGAAACTGCTCCAGATCTACGAAGGCACCAATCAGCTCAATCGACTCAATTTGTTCAAATGCATCA
>JAKAFO010000301.1 GCA_021819735.1 Deltaproteobacteria bacterium | reverse complement strand
TTAGTTCTCGTCAGGAGTATTGGAACAATTTGCGTGCAGCCATCCGCATTATGCTTTTTCGTGATTACGAGCATTTGTTACGCAACGTGGCCGATCCGCCCGAAATAAGGGCGCCATAAGCATATTGAGAAAAACACAAAATGATACCGGCTATTGTCCCATACCTGGGGCAAAGGTGCTGTATTGGCCAATCCCTACTCAGTAAGCCACACCGTCCGATTTTTGGCTCAACCCGTGCTCATCGTACTTGCCACTGCATGCCGGTGTCATCGACATACAGCCTCTAATGAGACCCTCTTTTCGGGTTCAGCGAGAATTGCTGGGCCCATAGATTTCGCATTGACTTGACAGGGTGGCTGTGTTAGGTGCTCCTCTCTTATTGTGTCCCCGTAAAGACGAAGTATCGTTGCTCTTTATTATGAAACGTGAGACCCGACGCTACATCAAAGAGTTGGCCTATTTCAGCACCATCGGCCTATCCGTGGCGTTGGCGATATTCATCGGTCTGGCCCTGGGCGTCTATCTGGACGGACGGTTCGGGACATCGCCCTGGCTGACCATCATTTTTCTGCTGTTAGGCATTGCGGCCGGTTACCGGAACATCGGGCTGGCCATTAAAAAAAGCAGCCGGCTATAGCCGGCGATATCGGACGGAAGCAGTGACGATTCAGGACCGGCTCATCCATTTTGTTGTGCGCGCCAACTGGGTGTTGTTGGCGCTGGCCGCATTGGGCAGCCTTGTGCTGGCTTCGCCCGGTGTGGTCCGGGGCATCATCGCCGGCGGATTGATCGTCACCATCAATTTCCACCTGCTTTCACGGACCTTGAAAAAGGCCCTGAAGCCGCCCCACCTGGCCTCCCATCACAGCGTGCTGGCCAAGTACTACATTCGCTTCATCATCAGCGGCATCGTTATTTTCGTTCTGATCAGTCAGCATTGGGTCAACCCGTTTGGGTTGTTTATCGGTTTGTCGGTCGTGGTCGCCAGTATTACCCTGGCCACGTTCATGGAAATTAAGCGACTGATTTTCAAGGAGGCGGTGTAAGGATGGAACATCCCTATCTGTTTTTCGTCCAGTTGTTCGGAATTTTCGGCGAAGGCGCTAAACATTTCGCGTCGAAGTATCCCTGGGTTATCTACTCTTGGGTGCTGATGGCCTTTCTGATCGTGGTCGGCGCTTTGGCGGCCAAAGGCGCCAAAATGGTGCCCGGCAAGCTGCAGAACCTGATGGAGTTGGTGGTATCCGGCATTGAAGAGTTCATGGTGGATACGGTCGGCGAAGAGGGCCGCTGGCTTTTCCCCCTGGCAGCCACCATTTTCCTTTACATCTTCCTGGGCAACCTGATCGGCATCATTCCAGGCTTTTTCCCGCCCACCGCCAACCTGAATACGACCGCCTCATGCGCCCTGACCGTCGTCGTCTTCACCCATGTGATCGGCATCAAATATCACGGCGCCGGCTACATCAAGCATTTCCTGGGACCCGTGTGGTGGATGGCTCCTTTGATTTTCGTCATCGAGCTCATCGGTCACGCGGCCCGCATCCTCTCCCTCTCGTTCCGTCTTTTCGGAAACATGATGGGACATGAAATCGTTTTGGCCATTCTCTTCGGTCTGGCCGGCGCCTTCTTCGCGCCGCTGCCGATCATGGCCTTGGGCATCTTCGTGTCATTCGTGCAGGGTTTCGTCTTTTTCCTGCTTTCGATCATCTATTTTTCCGGCGCCATGGAGCACGCCCACTGATTTAGAAAGCTCTATCGGTATCAAGGGCCGCAAGGCCGTTAACAATTTGGGGTTCATGGAAGAAGCCCAATAAACTAACACTTCACAAGGAGGTAGTTGAACACATGGAAGCTCAAGCATTGAATTTCTTTATCGCTTGCGTCACGGCCGCTGGTTTCGGCATTGCCATCGCGGCATTCGGTTGCGGTCTCGGTCAGGGCATGGGCCTCAAGTCGGCCGTGGAAGGTATTGCCCGTAATCCCGAGTCTTCGGGTAAAGTTACCGTGACCATGCTGATCGGTCTGGCCATGATCGAGTCTCTGTGTATCTATGCGCTGGTCGTCGCCCTGATTCTGATCTATGCCCATCCCCAGGCAGGCGCCATCGCCGGACTGCTGGGCGCAAAGTAATTTCAGCTTTTTGCGGTTACTCTCAAAAGGGCATCGTTGCATAATCGAACGGTGCCCTTTTTCTTTCTTGATGCACCTGCCGCAGACGCCTTCGGTTCCAATCCGAAAATTAGTGCCAAACCGTTTTTACTTTCATCTGGTCGCAGCCGGTTCAGACCATCAGTACCGGCTTCAAGAACTGGCCGGTATATGAACCAGTCAACAGCGCGATCTCTTCCGGTGTGCCACTGCCGATCACATGACCACCCCCTTCACCGCCTTCCGGTCCCAGGTCGATGATGTGGTCGGCACTTTTGATCACATCCAGATTGTGCTCGATGACGACCACCGTATTGCCGCTCGTCACCAGACGGTTCAGCACCTGGAGCAGTTGTCGGACGTCTTCCATGTGCAGGCCGGTCGTGGGTTCATCCAGAATATAGAACGTGCGGCCAGTGCTTCGCTTGCTCAACTCCCGGGCCAATTTGATGCGCTGGGCCTCTCCACCGGAGAGGGTCGGGGCCGATTGCCCGATGGGGATATAACCCAGTCCCACTTCCGAGAGGGTTTTCAGCTTTTCGTGGATCAGGGAGATGTTCTGGAAAAAGTCGCCGGCCTGTTGCACGGTCAAATCCAAAACTTCGGCAATGTTTTTACCCTTGAAGCGGACCTCCAAGGTCTCCCGGTTGTAGCGTTTGCCGCGACAGACGTCGCAGGGCACGTAAAGATCGGGAAGAAAGTGCATTTCGATTCTTACGATGCCATCGCCGCCGCACGATTCACAGCGGCCGCCCTTGACGTTGAAGCTGAATCGCCCCGGCTTGTAGCCGCGCATGCGCGCTTCGGGGGTTCTGGAAAAAAGATCGCGGATAAAAGTGAACAAACCCGTATAAGTGCTGGGATTGGAGCGGGGCGTGCGACCGATGGGCGACTGGTCGATGTGGATCACCTTGTCGATATGCTCAAGCCCTTGAATGCTTTCGTAGCTCCCGGCCTGGGTGTGGCTGTGGTACAGGTGCTGGGCCAGGGCGCCGTAGAGCGTATCGATGACCAGGCTCGATTTGCCCGAACCGGAAACGCCGGTCACACAGATCATGCAGCCCAAGGGGAAGGAGATGGAAATTTGCTTCAGGTTGTGGTGGCCGGCGCCGGTGATGGTGATGGCGTTGCCGTTGCCCGGCCGCCGTTGTGCGGGGATGGGGATTTTTCTGCGTCCGGAGAGATACTGGCCGGTCAACGAATGTTCTGCCAATGGCAGGGCGTGGGGCGGGCCCGAGAAAACCACATGCCCGCCATCGGTTCCCGCCCCAGGCCCCATGTCGATGACATGATCGGCGGCCTCGATGGTTTCGCGGTCGTGCTCGACCACCAGGACGGTATTTCCCAGCGCCTTTATGCGCAACAAGGTTTGCAGCAATTTGCGATGATCGCGTTGGTGAAGACCGATGCTTGGTTCGTCCAGGACATACAGGACACCGGTGAGCTTGGCGCCGATCTGGGTCGCCAGGCGGATGCGCTGGCTTTCTCCGCCGGACAGCGTATGCGCCGCGCGATCCAGGCTCAGGTATGAGAGACCCACATCGTTGAGAAACTCCAGTCGCTCAATGATTTCCCGGATGATGGGGGCGGCGATGAGCCCTTGCTGGCCGTGCAAATCCAGGGAGCGAAAGAAGCCGACCGCCTCGAGGATCGATAGGGCCACCACCTGATGAATCGCATGTGATTGAATCCTAACTGCCCGGCTTTCGGGTCGCAGCCGCGCCCCCTGGCATTCGGGACAAGGCCGGAAAGCCATGTACTGCTGGATTTCTTCCCGTGCTTGGGCGGAATCGGTTTCGTGATAGCGTCGCTCCAACTTCGGAATCAAACCTTCAAAAGGTTTGCTGTAAAGATGGCGGCCGCTATCCCGGTCTGCGGCGAATCGGATCACCTTGTCGCCGCTGCCATACAGGAGGGCTTTGCGGAAATCCTCGGGTAACTGCTTATAGGGCGTATAAATATCGGTGCCGTAAGATCCGGTGAATGCTTCCAGGAATTCCATGAAGAAGACGGATTGACGGTTAGCCCAGGGAAGCACCGCGCCTTCTCGCAGACTCAGCTCCGGGTTGGGCACGATCAACATGGGGTCCAGTTTGGATAATGCCCCGATACCGTCGCAGGCCGAGCAAGCGCCATGGGGGGAATTGAAAGAAAAACTGGCCGGCGTAAGCTCGGGACGCTCGATACCGCAGGTATTGCAAACGGCGCTTTCATTAAAGAGAATCGTAACCGGCTGCGCATCGGTTTTTGTTTCCGCAAAAACAATCAGCACCTTACCGCCGGCCAGCGAAAGGGCTAACTCCAAGGAATCGGCCAAGCGGTTGCGGCCGGTGCTTTTGAGAACCAAACGGTCGACGACGGCTTCGATGGTGTGCGCCGCGTTCTTGCGCAGCGGAGCGAGATCCTCGATCTCCAACATCACGCCATCCACGCGCAGGCGGGCAAAGCCATCGCGCTTCAGGCGCTTGATGAGATCGGTATGGTGGCCGATTTGGGCATGGACGAGGGGGGCCAGAATAATGAGGCGGCTCTCGGGCGGGTAACCCAGGATGCGGTCCACCATCTCATCAATGCTCTGGGTCGTGATCGGGCGACCGCATTTATGGCAGTATGGCGTGCCGATCCGGGCGTAGAGCAAGCGCAAGTAGTCGTAAATCTCCGTGACCGTCCCCACGGTAGACCTGGGGTTGTGGCCGGCGCTCTTCTGCTCGATGGCGATGGCCGGCGACAACCCATCGATGAGATCGACATCGGGCTTCTCCATGCGTTCCAGAAACTGACGTGCATAGGTGGAAAGCGACTCTACGTAACGGCGCTGTCCTTCGGCGTAAAGCGTATCGAAAGCCAATGTGGATTTGCCCGACCCGGAGAGGCCGGTGATGACCACAATTTGATTCCGGGGAATATCGAGGTCGATGTTCTTTAAGTTGTGCTGACGCGCGCCGCGGATTTTAATCAGATTCATATGGCATTTACTTCGCTTTGTAAGCAACGGTTGTGCCGCGTTGGTGTGGTTCCGGTTTTTAATCTTTGATGGTCATCATCGTAACGCGATCTTAAATCCTTGTAGAGGCCGATGCCATATGCATGAAACGTGCTCGCGGTGCTGGTCGTCTCGCCCTCTGGCGAACAAGTAATGGATAACCATAGCAATGTCGATCAAAAAAAAATTGCATCGTAAAGGTCTCCGGCACCTGTCGGGGCCATTGCATTTGTTTTAGAAAAATGTAGATATTCGAAGAAAAATGGAGCAAATTGAAGTTGACAGTTTGTCTACACAATGTTGATAACTTTGGATCTGTTTAAAATGCTTGCAGAAAATTTTTCGTGGACAAGCGCTTTGGTGCGCCGCGTCGTCCATGTCAACCGAAAATATACTTAAGCATTACAGGTAAATATGTAAATGTCAGCTTTCGGTTAGCACGGGCTGAAGAGAATTCACATCTTTCGGTTTGACAGTCCAAGGTCACTATCCTATTACTCACCCATGCTGATTCGCCACATAAACCTTTCAATTAGTCCAAGTTATTCTTCATAAACTGTTCTGTTACCTTGATATTTGCCTGGTTGCTACGCGGGACGGAAGCGTCGTTCATTAGACCAACAAAAGATACTTTGTGTTAACGATCAATTAGGGTTGGTGGTATGGAGCTGATCTGGCAAAGAGTTAAGGAATCGTTGGCTGTTTTGATTCCCCCCCATGCATTCCGGATGTGGATCGAACCATTGGAAATCGAAGCCGCGACGGATGCAAAAGTTATGCAACTGCGATGCCCAAATGCTTTTTCGCGAAAGCGGGTATTGGATCATTTCGGCGAGCTGATTCGTTCGGAATTAAGAGACGCGTCCGGTCGGGCCATCGACTTGGATCTGATCATCGCCGGGGGCCATGAAGATAAGCGCCCGCCGAACGAACCGCCCCAGCAACTCTCCTTGCCGAACATGACCATCCAGCCGCACTACGGGCGTTTACTTCGTCAGGACTATACTTTCGATCACTTCGTGGTGGGCAAAAACAACGAATTTGCATACTCGGCCGCGCTTTCACTGGCGGTACGCAAGAATATC
>JAKAFO010000300.1 GCA_021819735.1 Deltaproteobacteria bacterium | reverse complement strand
TCGGGCAGTGCCCCTCCGGCATCGCTGGCCGCGCCCAGCAAGGTCAGGGGATTGATCCCCTGGTTTTGGGCGTAGCGCCCCATGTGGGTGTGGCCCTGGCCCATGGCGATGGTCACCAGGCCGGGGTGCAGGCCCGCGTAACCGTAGGCCGGCAGTTCCACCTGGCCGTGGGCCGTGGCCACCTGCAGCCGCTGGCCGTCTCTCCAGCCGTTGGCGCTCATCGTGGCCGGAGGCACCATGGCCACGGTCTGCCAGGTCACTTGGGTGATGCTGTCGGGCAGTTCGGCCAGCCAGGGGTGGTCCGCATTGCGGCCGTCGTAGAAGCGCAGGGAGGTGTTCACCTGGAGCACGTTCTTGCGTGCGTCGGCGCCTTGCGCCCGCTCCACCAGATCGGCCAGGGCCTTGACCGGCGTGTGGTCGAAGCCGGAAGCAGTCATCCGGTCCGCTTGACCGGCGGTAAACCGGCCGCCGTTCTGAATCGTCCGCAGCCAGTCGCTTTCCGTGCGCAGGTCGAATTGGCCCGCCAGGCACCGGCGCAGATAGGCCCGGTAATCACTCTGCTTCTGGCCCTCCTGCGCCCTCCCCAGGGATAGGAAAAAATCGCCGATGCCCGGGGCCGCATTGATCTTGCCCAGGACCGGTTGCAGGGTAGACACCAGGTTGCGTTTGCTCTCGTAGGCATCCCAGGTCTCCAGGGAATGGCCCACCGGAACGATCAGGTCGGCGGCGGCGGCGGTTTCGTCCAGGCTGCGCGTGAAGACCACCTTGAAGAGCTCCTTGCGGGCCATGGCCGTGGCGACGGCCTCGTCGCCCGGCAGGCTGTAGAGCGGATTGACCTGGTTGAGCAGCAGCAGCTCCGCCGGCCCCTGGGCCAGGGCCTGCCAGAAGGCGTGGATCTCCGACCGAGAGCCGGCCGTCTCCACGCGGTGGCGTTGATCGAAATCGAGGCGCGCCAAGGTCGGATCGAGCAGGGCGTTGAGCAGCACGCTGGCCAAATCGGCGGCGGCCGAAGCGGCGCCTTGTCCCGCGGCGGCCGTGGGGAGCACCAGCGGACGCTTGGACGCGCGCAGGCGGTGCAACAGTTTTTGAAAATCGGCCTCAGCCACTCCCGACCGGCGCGCCACTTCCGCGGGGCGGTAGCTATCGGTCAACTCGTTGAGGGCGGCCCGGAACGGCACCGGCAACTCCTTGCCCGGACCTTTGCCGAGCAGCACCTGCATCAAGCCCAGGGCCAGCGCCGCTTCGCCGCCGGGCCGGCACATCAGCCACTGGTCGGCATTGGCCGCCGTGAGCGATTGATAAGGCCCCACATGGATGAAAAAGCCTTTGCGGCCATCCGCCACGGCGTGCATGGCCTTGAACTTGCGGCTGTACTCCACCGGTGAAAGCCAGGTCTCCAAAAAATCGGCACCGAAGCCGAGGATGAAATCGGCCTGCTCCAGGCGATGGCCGGGCAGCATGGCCTGGCCGAAAGCCTGGGCATAGGCCGCCTTCAAGCCTTCATAGGCCAGGGGTTCGAAAATCACCGGCGCCTGGCCGCGCCAGGCGGAGAGCGTCTCACCGAACAGGGCCAGCAGGCTGTCGCCCACCACCTCGCTGAGCAGGGCCACGCGCCCGTCGCCCTTGGCGGCGGCCTGGGCCGCCCGCCCGCGGATCAGATCGGCGGCCCGGTCAAAGGAGATCTCTTCCCAGCGCCCGTCCACCTTAAGCCGGGGTTGGACCAGGCGATCGGGATGATACAGCCCCTGCAAGGCGGCCTGGCCCCGGGCGCACAGTTTGCCCTGGTTGACCGGATGCAGGGGATTGCCCTCCAGCTTGACGACCCGGCCTTCGCGGTTTTTGGCCAGCACGCCGCAGCCGGCCGGGCACTCCCGGCAGGTGGTGGCATACCAGGTGGCCTCGCCGGTCACCATGTCTTCGGGCGCCCGCACCAGGGTATAGAGATGTTTTTCAGGATGGGCGTTGCAGCCGGCAGCAAAAGCCACGCTGCCTATTCCGGTGGTTTTCAGGAAGGTTCTGCGATCCATGCACCGAGCCTATCGATTGTGCGCCGCTTGACGCGGACGGTTCCGTTAACGCGCGCTTGGCCCTCGAATCCTCCCCAAGCAAAGGCGGTGGCCATCAGGGGGTCAAAACGGCACGCGGCGTGATTGCTCAGCAAGATGAAGAAGCATCATGATTCGTAACTTGAAATTAGCTAACAGAAGGAACGGAAGGTTGTCAATTGGTTAGATCGTATAGGGCGCCTCCCGGCCGGGACAAAGTCTCTGCCGCAGAAACAACCCGACTGGATGCAGATCGTTCGAAGGGGGACACTATCCGTCCCCCATGACATCCTCAGCCAGGAAGCAAAGAAGTTATTTGGCGCTGTCCATCACGGCCCACGACCAGCTTTTTTGATCGATGGCGGACCCGGCCAGGGCCGTATATACTTTGGATGCCATTTTCATTTTATTGCGCGTGAGACATTCCGCACTCAAAGGGCATCGATCACATGCCGGACAGTGGGGAAACTTGGTGAACCGGTCCGCGCGATAGGGTTCCGTCATGTCCCGCAGAATTTGTTCGACCAGCTTGTGGTCCCCGATGGCGGCCCCCTCCCCAAGCTGCGTCGGGCCGGTATCGGTACCCTCTTTTTTGGTCTTGGCATCGAGAAACATCGCCATGCCTCGATAGTATTCGTGCTCATCCCCCCGGGTGCGCATGAAGTTTAGAAAGTGTTGCTTCGATTTTTCATAGTCGCCGAGCTGATACCACATCTGCGACAGAAGGAAGGCGACGCTCAATTGACGCCACGGGGAGCCGGGAGCAAGATCGATGTTGAACAGGTTGACCACCGGCATGGAGGGTTCGAACGACTCGAGTACGGTGGCCATGTGTTTCAAATCTTTGGGGCTGCATTCGCCATAGTTAAACATCAAGGCTTCGATGGCATCCAGATCGGCGATCTGGAAAGATTGCGTCGTGCGCACGGTGGCAGCGGTTTTTCTCCCCTGGGCCGATACCTCGGGCACATAGACGAATACGGAGGGGAATCCCAAAAAAGAGACATCCCGCAGATAGACATTGTAACCGCGGCGATGGAAGAAATCGATCAGTCCGCGCACTTCCGCGGCATAACTCTGCCTGGCGGCGAACACCTCCGGTTGGAACGGGTAATCGGGGGTATCGCCGAACAAGCTCGTCGGAAACTGGCCGCTGCCATCTTTGGTGAATTTCGTGAACATCAAAAAGCGCGCGAAATTGGCGTCCGGGTCGTCCTGGGTAAAAAAATCCGGGTCTTTCTCCGGAATCGGCAGGGAGGCCTGATCGAACTGAACCGTGTCTTGAATCCCTTGAAAAATTTCGGTCAAACAACGGCTCAAGGCCACCTGAAAGGAGGTGTCGGCGCCGACATTGAGCCGGTAGCTGCCGGCCGTCCGGTTTTCGATGATAACCCCCACGGCGGGTATTTGCAGGCCCGCGGAAAAGTCCTTCACGACCACCCGGTATTTGCCCCCCTCTTCGATCGCGCGGATGATATTCATCTCATCCGTAAAGCGGCTTAAAAAGCCGGCGGGCACGGTCGGCGGCGTCATGCGGCGGTAATAGATCAGGGATGCCGACCAACGCTCCATCAGTTCGCAAATCGCCTGAAAGGCGGCCTCGGCAATCGTATTGCCCGCAGCCATGCCGTTGGACCCCGCCGTGATCAGCAGCAGATTGATCGGCAAGTGGACCACACACCGATTCTGGGTATCGAAGAAGGGCAGCGCGGCCACTCCCGGCATGCCGTTGGCCGCGACCCGCTGGAAGTACGCATCCACGTACTCTGCTTTGCCCTGCCCGGAATAACGTATGAAGTCGGATAGAATCGTCGCCGGCAGCGCATGAAATTGCTTCTGATTCATATAGATTTCATCCGGCCCGTAGAAAAAGCCGAATTTGTCCGCAAGTTGTTTGATCATGGTCCGCGAAAATGTGGCGAACAAAAGATTCTGCATTCTTTCCATGTACTCGGCATACGCGCTGGCCAGGCAGAACGCTGGGTTACGCCCTTTGCCGTTGGTTCGAAAGGCCCCCTTTTCCGCCGGCAATTGGATGCTGGCGGAGTAAATCTGAGGGAACGGGTTGGCTTGAAACGTCTCTTCCGGGACCAGGTCGATCCGTTCCAGTATGGTCCGGATGGCGGCGATGGTATCCGGGGCGCTGCGCTCTTTGTATGGCCGTGCGATGGAGGTAAACATGGCATGCCTTTCCATGGAGGGTCCCGGACGCACCGCTTGAACCTTACAAAGTCCGCCGGCGCTTGCTTTGGGTCCTTTGCTTCAAGGTCAAACGGTGCGTCGGGAGGTATCGTGGTTATCCCAACGGGTCGGGTCGGCGCAATCTTCGCGCCTCTGGACGCTTACACAATCGGCCGACCGATGTCGCCGGGGCCATAGAAGAGTTGCTGCCTCTGTTGAAGCTGCTGCTGCTGGAGCTGCTGCTGAAATTGCTGCTGGAGTTGTTGCTGTTGAAGCTGCTGTTGCTGCAACTGCTGTTGCAATTGCTGCTGGGCCGGGATCTGGGGTTGCGCCTGGACCGCGGCCATGGGTCCCATGGCCGCCATCGGCATGGGGGTCGCGGACGGCATGTTCATCATCATCATTTCCTGGGGAAAAAATCGCATAACAATCCTCCTTTCGATGATATCCTCACTTTATTGGTGGGTTGATGCCCGCTTTCCGCACGACGAACGACCGCCATGCGGGGCATCCTTGAAATGCGCCTTGGCCCAATCGGTTCAAGCACCTTTTTTAGTCTTCGTACTCTCAAGTTTTTTCAATTCGCCCTCGATCTCAGCCATGGCCTTGTCGATGGATTCGGCCATGGTCTTGATGTTGGCTTTCATCTGGGAAAGCTGCTGATGCTGGAATTGAAGCTGCTGCTTCTGGAACTCCTCCGGTACGCTCATGGGGAACATGCCTCCCGCCATGGGCATCATGGACATACTGCCGGGCATGGGCATCATGGACATGCCGCCGCCCATGGGCATCATCGGCGTCATGGACATGCCACAGCAGGGGCAGCCGGACGCACCTGAGGACATAGCGGACATCGGCATCATGGGGGACGAACACTGCATGCACATAGCGAACTCCTTTGGTTAGAGTTAAGAGTACAACGACCAGCGGCCAACAGCCGCGCACGCGCAACGGTTTCAGTATTCAGTATATTGGAATAAACGCGATAACGCCGGTTAGAGTAACAGGATGGGAGTGCAAACGATTACACCGATCAGCTCGGCAGCAGCAAGAGGGGTCGCTTCGAAGCCGGACGCTTCGTCCGGAGCATTGCAGATGCGATTTGCCGTAGTGTACCGTATTGGAAAAACAGGAGAGGGTCGGACCGCGAGAATGAAATTACCTTAGCACATGCTCCGGTCTCAATGTCAATAACAGAAATCGATCCGAGCGCACACTTCGCGCAGAGGCCCGCGACAGGGTCCGGTCGATAGGCCCCACTGCCAAAATCAGGCGGTTAAAGCCCCAGTCCCGCCTCGCGCATGAGCGGCGCCAAATGGTCCAAACTCCGGCGCCCGGCCTCTTCGGGCCGATCCACGTAGGGGTAGAGCTCCAGGCTGATATCGCGCCGGTATCCCAGGCGGCGCATGGCGGCAAAGACCGACGGGTAGTCGATGGCGCCCAGGCCGGCGATGAGGTGGTTGTGGGAGCGGTCGGCGGCGATATCTTCGATGTGCATGTGGCCGATCCAGGGAAAAAGTTCTTCCATGGCCGCGGCCGGGTCCTCGCCGGCGCAGTAGAAGTGGCCGATGTCGAAGTTGATGCCCACGGCGTCGCAGCGGATCTCGCTCACGAAGGGTTTGATCTCGGCGGTGCGCTCCATGAGCAGCCGGGGTTCGGGTTCGATGAGCAGTTGCACGCCCAGCGCCTCGGCCTTGGGGATCACCTGGTCGAGCCCCTTGTGGAAGAAGGCCAGGGCCTCCTTGCGGCTCATGCCTTTCTCCAGCGGTCCGCCGGGCGGCACGGAGATGTTGGCGCACCCCAGGGCCGCGGCGATCTCCAGGCAGGCCAGGGTGTGCTCCACCCGGATGCGGCGGCGATCGGCTTCGGGTTCGATCCACGACGGCAGGTAGGTGTCGCCCACGGCGAAGAGCGTGAAGCTGTTGAGATTGGTGGGTTTGAGCTGGTTGGCGGAAAGACGCGCCTTGACTTCGGCCAGGCGCTCAGGGCCGTAC
>JAKAFO010000030.1 GCA_021819735.1 Deltaproteobacteria bacterium | reverse complement strand
CCCATCCCGAACACGGAAGTTAAGACCTTCAGCGCCGATGGTACTGCATGGGAAGCTGTGTGGGAGAGTAGGTCGCCGCCGAAAAATTTTCAAACCCGGGGTCGTTATGACTCCGGGTTTTTTATTTGATAGACTCAGGAATTGCACAATCCCAAAGATTGGCAACATCGTAAAAAGTCCCCGAGCCGTCACTCCCGAGTAGGCGGGAGTCCAGAATAACCCGGAAAGACAGGATTCCCGCCTGCGTGGGAATGACGTTAACAGGCACCGAGGCACTTTTTACAATACCATCAAAGATTGCTTCGCTAAATCAATCCCTCAAATGCCATCTGGGCCTCTGCTGCAAGTAGGTTTCCTGTGTCTGTATAGCGTGGTGAAAAATGAAAAACGGTCACTTTTCGAACACAAGCTTTTCTGGCAATAAGGCCTGCCTGACGTGCCGTGAGGTGGTATTTGGCCTGTGCGATCTCCCGGTCCTTGTCTAAAAAGGCGGCTTCGATGAATAAATGATCGGCTCCATGAGATAAGGATATTATCTTTTCTTCATTGGCGGGAGTATATATTGCATCGGTCACGTAGGCGATTTTTTGTCCTCTAGAAATACGTGCTACTTTAGTGCTTAATTCTTCTACGGTAAACGTTTGTGGCTGCTGGTTCGGTAGAGATGATGGTACTCGTATCTCTGTAGAAGGATCGGCGCCAGCATACAAAAGCTTTTTAAAAGATTTGATCCATGAGCCAATGCCCAAGCACAACTCTTCCAATTGGCTTTTAAGAATATTTATATGGAAACGTTCTTGTAGATTAAACGAGAGACAAGGAATTTGATGATCCAGGATAACGGCGGATACGCTTAACGCCTGCTCTTGATGCAGTACTTTGTCAATATCTTGGACCTGCGGGAGCGATGAAGGCTTAAATCCTTCGCTGCAATTGAATGTTTGGGTTATTTTGCGATCTCCTTCGATTTCCGAGACTTCAAGTTCTAATGCTTCTTCATAATTCCGAACCAAATTCCATGTGTATGCTGACAGTTTGCCGGCCACATTCTTCAGGAAACCTTTAGGTCCATAAAGGTGCAGGCGTTTAGAGCGCCCTAAGAACAGGCGAAGTATTTGATCAAATCCAATGAAGTGATCCATGTGGGTGTGAGTAACAAAAATGTGGTCGACCTTCAAAAGATCGGCGGCAGGAACAGCGCTCAGATCCCCCAGATCGAAAAGGAGAGATCTTTTCTGAAAAGCGAGATGTACCAACATTCCCGGGTCAGCGAAAGGACTATTGAGAAGTTGGCAATGAAAGGAAGGACGCATAACTCCTTGCGTCAGGGTAAGATTTTTACCACCTGTTGATTGATGCACGCATAAATCTCATTGTCGGCTCCGAAGATATCCACCACCGATTTGTGGTTGATCAACTTTTCGAGCAGGAAGGCGGTAACATATAGGCTGACCACATTGGGATTTTGCACCAATTGCCTGTAAGGAGCCACCATGTAATCTATGTCGAAATCATCTGCACGGCAAAGACCCTCGAGACATTTCACAATCTGCTCTTCAAGACTGTTTTTGTTGGTGGTCTCCACCAATTGGTTTTCCACCAGCTTCATGGCAATGGCATTGCCTAGTGCCTCTACATGATCCCTAGCCGAGATAATCGTTCGCCTTCGGGCGTGTTCTTTTGAAGATTCAATTTTTGACAGAATGCTCGATTCCCTATTGCTTGGTCGAAATACTTTCCCCATAGAACACCGCCCTTACCCTTCTTTATTAAGTCCAAAGCAGCCAACACTTATTTGGATGCCAAATTTGCAACAAGGTATCATAATGACAAGTTACGTGATTTTCAAGAAAAATTCTTTATAATAGATCCCTTGAAAGAGACACGAAAGCTTAGTCCGATTTATGAAGCTTTTTGAATTCATAGTGCCTCTACAATCATTTGCATCTCTCTATCTCCCCTGTATCGGTTCCACTGCAAACGGAAAGCGAGCCGATCAAATGAGTTGGCCCGAGGACTGTCCGGTGGCAGGTTGAACTGTATGGCGGCAATTGGTGGGACTTCTTGATTAGGTTGACAAAGCGCCATCCTGCGGTGGTTCCGGCCCACAGTGACTGCCGTCGTGACTCGGACATCCCGGGCCATGAAAAGGGGCGGCGGGTTGCCATTGCCAAAGGGAGCCAAGCTTTCCAATTCATCCAATAGTTGCGGTGAAATTGCCGAAAAGTCGATCTCGCTATCAATTTCGAGTTGAGGGCATAAATCTTCAGTTTGCAGCATTTCAGTTACAGCCGCTTCAAAAGCATTTTGCAACAGCCCGATATTCTTAGTGCGCAAGCTGAAGCCTGCTGCCAGTTTATGGCCTCCATATTTCTCCAAAAGATGTTCACACTTTCCCAGAACCGCATAAAGGTCCACTTGCGGAACACTTCGCCCGGAGCCTTTCGCCATATCGTCTTTAACCGAAACCACGGCCACAGGGCGATGGTAGCGGGCAATTAGCTTTGTCGCTACGATTCCGAGTACCCCCTCGTGCCATGCTGTTCCCGCAAGCAGCAGAGATTTTTGTTTTGCCAAATCTGGGCGGCTGTCAAGGTGGGTAATGATATGATGATAGATGTCGGTTTCGGCTTCCTGGCGGCGATGATTATGGGCATTAAGTTCTTCAGCATATCTCAAAGCAGTTTCTAAAGTAGGTGCGTTGAGCAAGTCAAAAGCTATTTTGGCATGGGCCATCCGTCCTGCAGCATTGATTCTCGGGCCCAATCGGTATGCGATGTCTTCAGAATTTATAGGCGTGTGACGAATGCCACTGACGTTCAGCAGCGCCTGAATACCGGGGCGAGGGCTCCGGTTGATCTGCTCCAGGCCTGCACGAATCAGTACTCGGTTGATACCTTTGAGAGATACCATATCCGCGATGGTTCCAATGGCGACAAGATCACAGTAGGCCTTGAGGTTTGGCTCCGGTCGATCACGCCACCATCCTATTGCACGTAAAGCGGCTCTCAGGGCGATGATAAGATAAAAAGCCACCCCTACTCCGGCCAATTCGCCCAATTCTGCTGGTTGCTTTGGGACTTTGGGATTGATGAAAGCACAGGCGCCTGACAAGGGGATATCGATATTGTGGTGATCGGTGACGATTACATCAATGCCGAACCGCTGTGCAGCTTTGACCGCATCCATGCTGCTGGAACCGCAATCCACCGTTATGATCAGCTTGACACCGTTCGGCGCAGCCAATTGCGCGATATGCATCGGAAGCAGCCCATATCCCTCATCAATGCGATGGGGTAAGTGATAAAAAGCATCGGCACCAGCAGCTTTTAAAAAATTCAAGAGCACAGCCGTAGCGGTGACGCCATCGGCGTCATAGTCGCCAAACACCAAGATCTTTTCTTTGGACTTTATGGCATGTATGATCCGGTCCACGGCAGCGGGAATACCGCAGAGCAGGTTGGGTGACGGCAAGGATTCCAACCCCTGTTGCATGAATAGGGATGCTTGTTGGGCAGACTGGATTTGCCGGTTTGCGAGGACTGTTGCGGTAACCGGATGACATCGGAGATGGCTCTGAATTTCTTGAACAAGGGCGCGATCAGGCTGCAAAATTTTCCATTGCATTTGCATGGGAGGGCAATATCCTATAAAGAGCAGCGCGACAAGATAAAAAGCATACAGCCTTGCCATCCCAGGAAAGGTGCGGCTTCTAATGGCGGATCATACTAAAAGGAATAATTCTGATGGGATGAAGACATTAAGGCAATACTATCGAGTGGATCGGCGACGAATAAACATGATCAAGTTTATTTTCGAAGCCTATGAAGGCGTCGGTACAGTGACTACTCTCAATCCAGCTTCTGGTTGGATTGTGATCGCTACAGCACCTGGATGTGAAGCCATAACACAAGAAGTCATGGCCGAAATGGGTAAAAAGTTCCTCGTGGAAGTTGGCGGCTTGCCGACCGTCGGGTTAAATTCCAATAATTTGTGAAGAGCATGTGAAACTATGGGGCTAAAGAAATTATTCATCAACACCATTGGCTGCCAGATGAATGTCTATGACTCCGGGCAGATCCAAAGCCGATTGGCGCCGTTGGGATATGAACCCACCGATAATTTGGCGATTGCGGATGTCATCATTTTAAATACATGTGCTATTCGCGCTAAAGCCGAACAAAAAGCCTTCAGCTTCTTGGGAAGGCTGCTGCCATTAAAGGAGACCAAGCCCGAATTGATCATCGCCATGGGCGGATGTGTAGCCCAACAGGAAGGGCAAAAGGTTCTTTCTCGTATGCCTCATGTGGACCTTGTTTTCGGCACGCATGCGATCCGCAGGTTGCCACAACTCATCCAGCGTATTGCCGCAACGCGCTGTCGCATCGTGGATATAGAGATGGCCGCGACCATCTCGGCTGATGATTTTACCCCCAGCCACCCGGGGCTATCATCCGATGTTTCGGCTTTCGTGACCATTATGCGGGGATGCGATAACTATTGCACCTATTGCGTTGTACCTTATGTGCGTGGACGCGAGGCGAGCCGGACGCCCGACGAAATTGTATCGGAAATAGAGCATTTGGTTGACCACGGCGTGCGTGAAGTGACGCTGTTGGGGCAGAATGTGAATAGCTACGGTCAAAAGGAGGGGTTTTGCAACTTTGCGCAACTCCTGGATCGGGTTAATCGCATTAAAGACCTAGTCCGTATCCGTTTCACTACCTCCCACCCTAAGGACCTTTCCGAGGAGTTGATGCTGGCATTCAACCGATTGGAAAAACTCTGCCCTCATATTCACTTGCCGGTACAATCGGGTGCTGACGCCGTTCTCAAGCGGATGAATCGACGTTATAACCGTCAGCAATATCTGGATAAGATTGGATTGCTCAGAACCATCCACCCCGATATCGCCATTACTTCGGATATTATCGTCGGCTTTCCTGGAGAAACGGAGGAGGAGTTCGAGGATACTATGAGCCTGATCGATCAGGTCGGTTTTGACGGCCTTTTTGCTTTTATATATTCAGATCGCCCCAATGCACCGGCAGTGCGTTTCGAAAACAAAATTGACGAAGCTATAAAGAAGGAGCGACTGCAAAAGGTACTCATCTGCCAGGAAGCTTTTACACGGAAAAAAAATCGGGCCTTAACAGGCAGTATCCAGGAAATTTTGGTAGACGGCCTTAGCAAACATCTGAACTATATTTCGGAGGATCGGCCCACGCATGATGGGAAAGATGGCATGCAGTGGTCTGGTCGTACCGGTACAAATAAGATCGTTCATTTCATGCAGGAAGCACCAGCCGATGCCTGGAATCAAATGTTGACAGGGCGCACCATGGAGATCATGATAGAAAAAGCCATGTCCCACAGCCTTTGGGGACGACCTTTATCCTAACCCGGTGCGTTTTCGGGGAAAGGAGCCATTTATGTTACATAAAGCCAGTGTGGCGGGGCTCACAATGGATCCCACCTCCAATACACCCATCATTATCCTTAAGACGGAGTCGGACGATCAAGCGATACCAATTTGGATCGGGCTGCTGGAAGCGACCTCCATTGCCTCCGTGCTTCAGAATGTTCAATTCGAGCGCCCCATGACCCACGATTTATTCAAGAACTTCAGCACACATCTAAATATCCGGGTGACCAAGGTCGAAGTATGCGACCTTCGTGAAAACACTTTCTACGCGCTAATTCATTTTGATAGCGACACCCAATCATTCACACTGGACGCACGTCCAAGCGACGCGATAGCCATCGCCTTGCGTTTTTCCGCGCCAATCTTTGTGGACCAAAAGGTGATCGATAAATCAAAGCGTGGTGAAGGGGATGTCGAAGTACTCGATCAAAGCGAAGAGGGGAAGAAGTGGGCCGAGTATCTCGAGAAGCTATCGCCTGAAGATTTCGGTAAATATAAGGTCTAATCAGCAGCCTTTACCTCCAGTCCAATACCAAAAATCGCGATTGATCAAGAAATCATGGGTTCCTCCAATGTTCATGGATTGTCAATAACTTCCCACCTCATTGAAATCATGTCTTTTTGAAGCGGCATTAAAATCCATATCCTGGGCCTCTTTTTTGGCTCGGTAGATATAATGAGTTTTAATTTTGGATGTTTAGGGGGAACTGCTTCATATCGAAAAGAGGGCCTTTTATTTGCGAAGATCGCCTTTGACAAGCGAGCTATCTTTTTTTAGGGTCCAGCCAGAGATCGGGCTATCGATATAGGCTTCAGTCTGCATTTTACAAAGGCAGTTAACCTTATAGGCGACTTAGCTGTCAGTATCTATATGTTGTGCTTGACAACATGGGGCTGCACTATATAATGCGTCCAATAGTTCTAGTTCGATAAACTCAGTTAACGCCTTGGGAGGATATCGTGTGCAACGTTCTGGTCATTGATGATGAGCGGATGATTCGCGATTTACTCAGTCAAGCGTTAAGTCGCCTCGATTTAACTGTGGATACGGCCGAAAGCGCGGTCGGCGGCATCGCCAAATTTGACAATGGCGCCTACGATTTGGTTATTACGGATGTTCGTATGCCTGGCGTGGACGGACGCCATGTGGTTCACCATATCCGTGGATCAAAACGAGAGGCTACCCCCATTATTGGGCTTTCCGGTACACCACTGCTATTGCAAAATGGTGGGTTCGATGCCGTGTTGGACAAGCCGTTCGTGCTTCAGTCCTTGATTGAAAAGGTTAAAGACCTGGCCAAGCTGCCCACGGCCAGCTAAGGAGGTTTGGCGGTCACCCGGGGCACTTCTTTTCAGATAATATCGCAATACAGCGTGATAATCCCCTGGTTGTAGGGTTTCTGCTCATTATCTTCATATCCTGTCGCACTTAGGCTCATCGATACCGGCTGCGTTACATTAAGTTGAATTTCTGAACAAAGCGCCCGCAAGCATCCTGCTGCACTTAGCGTCACCCATCTTCGCCCCGGGGGCCGCCAAATTTTTCACCCATTAGCAGACTGTTCATACAATGAATCGAATACTTCCGGCATGTGAAGGATGGCTACATATCCATTACAGGCGTTCCTCTTTCAGGAAAAGGCGATGATACTCCTTTTCGTCCAAATGCTTGCGCAGCAAGCTGGATATCAGATCGAACAAGGCCGTGAGGTCCTCAGTGCTCAGACGCTTGCGCAAGATGGCCATCAGATCATCATCAGAGAATTTTTGCAGATAATAGATAATGGTGCTTTCGTCTGTCTCGCGATTAAGTCCAAAAGCGACCATGCCGTCATACGTTTCCACGAAGGTGTGAGAATGTTGCATCGGGTATCCCTCCATCCAACCTCATATGTTTGCAAACACCATGCGATTTGAAGCCATATGCCAATGACGTAAAATGGATTCATACGTTAAATCCGATTGGCAATCAACCGGAGGGCCACAGCCTTGCTGTTGCCTCTTCAACCATGCGTCGCTCTTGATAAAAATGGCATTAGGGCTTGATGGACCAGTACCAATGGTCTATAAGAAGGCCAAATGGCGGGTCCCTTGCTGATATTAAGATCCCAGGAACCTGGAGGTGCTTGCATGAAATGGAAAGATTCGGGCGAAGTCAATGAACCGCAGGAAGAAAAACCGAAAGAAGAATTTTTTGATGAAGAGCATTACTCCCCCTGGGCGACGCGCAAGGAATCCGTAAAGGGGAGCCGGTCAAGCAAGTTTCCTTTGATTTTTATTCTTCTCGGATTGGCTATTGTAGCGTCCTTAGCAGCCTTGCTGACACTTTTGATGAGTAGCAAAGGCGGTCCCGGGAATAAAGAATACGCTGCGTTCGAAGAGCGGATGCGGCAAGTGGAAGAACGCTTGAACAACTACGAGGCCATTGACGAAAAGGTCACCAAGATCTGGGAGCAAGCCAAGGCTTTTGAAAAATTTCAAGAGCGTTTTGAACGCAGCGAGGCATCCGCATCCCTGCGAATGGACCATATCACCACCAGCATGGAAGCCTTGCAGAAACAAATCGGCGAAGCCCGCAAAGCAGCGCCAGCGGCTGCCGAAAAGAAAACCAGCGATAAGGCAACACCCTCCGCTTCCAAAAAGAAACCCAGTGAACAGGCCCCGGCGGAGCCCAAGATGCAATACCATACGGTTGCTGCCGGTGATACATTCTACAGCATCAGCAAGCGCTACAACATATCCGTGGAAGATTTGATCCAAATGAATGGGTTGGATAAAAGCAGTCCCCTGAAGCTTGGGCAAAAATTGGTGGTAGGAAAAGAATAGCGTGCCGGGGGTGTCGCAACAGGCAATTCTCGTTGACAACCCAACCGGAAATCCCTAGCCTCACTCAGTTTTTTAATCATCAAACCGCCGTAAACGGCTGTATATAGTTTAGAGGAGCAGACAGACATGGTTCAGATCCACGATAGCGTCGAATCCGCCCAAAAGAAAACCAATCCCAAAGAGGCCCTAGAGACGGCCGTAAAAGAAGCGCTTGGCCGCATCCAGCGCAAATTCATTGTAATGAGCGGTAAAGGCGGGGTGGGTAAAACCAGCACGGCAGTCAATCTGGCGATTGCCTTGGCGGCCAAGGGCGCCAAGGTGGGACTGATGGACGTAGACCTGCATGGCCCGGATGTTCCGCGCATGCTGGGTTTCGACGGCATCCTCGACATGAACGCCGATAACAAATTGATCCCCATGCGTTTTAACGAGCACCTCAGCGCCATCTCGGTGGAATCGCTCATGGAAGGAAAGGACGATGCCATTATTTGGCGCGGACCGGTCAAGCACTCCATGATTCAACAGTTTATCGGCCAGGTCGCCTGGGGTGATCTGGATGTATTGCTGATCGACGCACCGCCGGGAACCGGGGACGAACCCCTTACCGTGGCCCAATCCATCAAAGATGCAAAGGCGATCATCGTGACCACGCCTCAGGAAGTATCGCTGGCCGATGTGCGTAAGTCCATCAACTTCTGCAAGACCGTCAAAATGGAAGTTTTTGGTCTGATCGAAAATATGAGCGGCTTTACCTGTCCCCACTGCCAGTCGGTTCTCGATCTTTTTGGAACCGGCGGTGGCGAGAAGACCGCTTTGGCCATGAACGTGGCATTCCTGGGGTGCATTCCCTTCGATACCCGGATGGTCGAATGTGGCGACGCGGGCGTTTCTTACCAGCAAAAACACCCTGAGTCGGCGGTGAGCAAAGCTTATGCCGACATCGCTGAAAAGATTCTTGCCGGTTAGTGCTGCTCTATCAACGTTGTCCGGGCATCAACGACCGACAATTGCTCATGGTTGCTAAAAGGCGTCTCTTTATTTAAAGTGGCGGTTATCACCCTTTGCTGGTGGAGGGCCTTCCATGAGCCAGGAGATACGCCTCTTTTTCGAGGCCATGCCCCACTTTAAGATGCTCCCTTCCGACGAGCTGGACAAGCTTGCCACCCAGGCCCGACTGCTCAGCCTGGCCCCGGGCCAATTGATCGCCGAACAAAGCCAAACACCTATCGACCATGTTTATGTGGTCAAGAGCGGTCAGATCTCCCTTTACGAACAAAAGCCCGAAGGCTTGGCGCTGAGAGGCTATATTAAGCGCAATGAGGTGTTCGGCGGCATAACTCTGCTGATGAACGGCGGAATCTCCTTGCGAACGGTACGCGTGGACGAGCAGACCGAAGCGTATCTAATTCCACCGGCTCTTTTTCTGGACCTGTGCAAGCGGTACAAAACCTTCTACGATTACTTCGTCGAAAACTTCAGCAAACATATCTTCGATCCTTCCCTGGCGGCGATCATCACGTCGGGCCAGGCAAAATCATTCCTGGCCGAGGTGGCTCCATTCTCTTTCTTGCCCGATGATGCCTTGGAGCAAGTCGTGAACAGCCTCTCCGTGGTTGCCCACCCCAAGGGCACCTTGCTTTTCAGGCAGGGCGCAACGCGCCTGGGATATCTGTACATCCTTCAAAGGGGTGTTGCCGAGCGGTACTATGAGCGCGAAGGGCACAAGACCATGCTCGATATCCTTTCCGAAGGCGATCTGTATGGCGGCATCTCCATGCTGGTCAATGACGGGCTGGCGGTTCGCTCCCTGGAAGTAACCGAAGATAGCGTCTTTTACATCCTGCCCAAAAAGATCTTCCTGCGACTTTGCGAAGAGCATACCGAGTTCAGCGAATTTTTTACCGATACCTTCGGCAAACGCATGCTGGACAAATCCTATGCCGCCATCATCGCCCGTTCGGCCGCGCCGCCCGAAGAAAGCGTGCAATTGTTCCATCAATCCGTCGGGCAAATGTATAATCCGGCGCCGGTCTTCGGCACCGCCGACATGACGATCCAACAGGCGGCTCTGGCCATGCGCCAGGAAAAAAGCACCTATGTGATCATTCCCAGCTCGCGGAGTCATAGCGCCGGCATTCTCACCGATAGTGACCTGGCTTACAAAGTGATCGCCAGCGGGTACGACATCCACCGCCGGGCCGTGGAGATCATGTCTTCACCGCTGCGCACCATCAGCGATCAGGCCATGGTCTTCGAGGCGCTCATGAATATGATGCAGCATAACATCAAGCATTTGGCCGTGATCGATGCCAAGGAACAGATGGTCGGTATGTTCTCGCATCGCGAGCTGGTTTCCGCCCAAGGCCAATCGCCGATCTTCCTGCTGCACAATGTGGCCAAGGCCGAATCCCTGGAACAGATTGTTCAACAGCACCAGCGTCTGCCCCGCCTGGTCAAGGCTTTGATCAGCAATGGCGCCGAGGCCCGCCATATCAATCGATTCATCTCCACGCTCTCCGACGCCATCTTGAAAAAAGTGATCGATTTTGTGCTGCAAGAACTGGGGCCGCCGCCCATCGGCTTTGCTTTCATGATCATGGGCAGCGAAGGCCGGGGCGAGCAAACCCTTAAGACCGACCAGGACAATGCCATCATCTTCGAAGATGTGGATGCGGCGCAATCGGCCCAGGCGCGCCCCTATTTCCTGGAGTTGGGCCAAAAAGCGTGCGCCATGCTGGCCCAGGCCGGTTTTGCGCTGTGCCGGGGGGACGTCATGGCCCAGAACCCGCGCTGGTGCCAGCCGCTGAGCGTCTGGAAAGACTATTTCCTGCAATGGATTCATGCCGCCCAACCCGAGGATTTGTTGCAGGCCAGCATCTTCTTCGATTTCCGGGGAGCCTATGGCGACCTGCGTCTAGTGGACGATCTGCGCGATCATTTATACGCCGCCATCGGCCGTTGGTCGGGCTTTTTGCGCTACATGACCGAAAACGCCCTGAATTTCAGGCCACCGCTGGGTTTTTTTCGCAATTTCGTCGTGGAATCCAAAGGGGAGCACCGCGATGCCCTGGACATCAAGAGCGCCATGATGCCCATTGTGGATTTTGCCAGAATCTACGCCCTTAAAAATGGAATCGAGGCCGCCAATACCTTGGACCGCTTGCAACAGCTCCTCTTAAAGGAAGCCATCAGCCGGCAAGAGCATGAAGAACTGGAAAAGGCCTACAGCTTTCTGATGCAACTTCGGTTCATGCGCCAGGTGTCCGCCGTGTTGGACCAAAAGATTCCGGCGGATAATTTCATCAATCCCAAACGCCTTACCCGCATCGAGCAGACCATGCTCAAAGAGATCTTCAAGCGCATTGAAAAATTTCAGACCAAGATGAATTTCGACTTCGTGGGAATCGCCTAGCCGAATCAGGCGCCGCACACCGCGCGCACATAATAGGGGGCGCTCAGATCCTGCCATCCCACGAAACCCAGTTGGATATCTACATAATAGGCGGCCGCGAAGGATCGGCGATCCGAACTCCACAGCCAGCGTTGGAGCGGATCGAAGAGAGGGGCGATACAGAGGTCCTGAAGCTGTGGCGCGGGGGCCAGCAAGGTTACCAGCTCATTAATGGTGGGCAGGCGCCAGCCGCCATGCCCGGCAAAGCGCTCAGCATTGAGGCGCTGAATATATGCTTGCGCCTGTGGCCAGGAGTCCGGGTAGCGGCTTCCCGCCCGTTGCCATATCAAACGGGTGGCGCTGTCGAAGACAATATCCGCGGATGGGGTCGTATATTCGGTGACCGCATACACGCGCGGTCGCCACAGCGCATCAAGTCCGAAAACCGGTTGGGCCTCCTTGGGCGCCATTTTGACGGGTAGGCTTCGGAGGGTAATCGGCAGCAACTGGTGATGGTTCGGCGCGGCCACTGGAAGGGCGCAGGTTTTCGCCTTCATATCCTGCCAATGCTTGAACAATTCATCCAAGGCGTGCAGCATTTCGTCCGCATGCGCGAAACGTTCTTCGGGCGCAACGGCTGTTGCCCGGGCAAGGAAATGGTCCCAGGCTGCATCCAAATCCATATTGAGGCTGCTGGGTTTTTGATAGTTCCGGTGATGCGGTGGGTGTTCAGGTAGGCGGCCGGTGAGCATGCGGTAGAGCATGATGCCCAACGGGTAGAGATCGGCGCTGGGACCGGCCGCATCGGGCGATTGCTCCTGTTCCGGGGCCGCATAGAAGGGCGACCCGACATTGAGCTGCGAGGGGCCGGAAAATCGCTCTCCGCGCAGCTTGGACAGGCCGAAGTCGCAGATTTTGATGCTGTCCAGTTCGGTGATCAACAGATTAAACGGCTTTATATCGCGGTGAACGATGCCGACATCGTGCAGACACGCCAGGCCCTCGAGGGTCTGGCGTATGTAATTCAGGGCCTTGTCGACGCGGATGGTGCGGGAAGGCTGATCGGTCCGATACGACTCGCCGAGCAGGGAACCCAGGTTGTTGGCGTAATACGCCATTACATAGAACGGTCTGCCCTGATCTTCGTCAAAATCGTGTAAATCCACAATGTGGGGATGGTTCAGGCGGGCCAGAATCTTGGCTTCGGCCAGGAAAAGATCGCGCAGTTTGGGCATGCCCAACAGTTTGGCCAGCAAAGGATCGGGGTCGAGCAGTTTGAGGGCCGACGTCTTGCCCACCACCGGCAACTCGACCTTGAAGACCTTTCCCATGCCGCCGCGGCCCAAGAGAGCCCGGATGATATAGTGCCCGATGCGTTTCATACCGGTAGAAGCAAAACTGGTGGCCGAGTTACCATAACCGCTTTGCGTGGGCGAGCGGCAAGCCCGCCGCTTCGATCTTGGCCACGGTGGCGGCGATGTTGTAAGCGACGAACCGGACTTCGATGCATGATCGGTCCTGGTCCCAGATGATGTACTTGGCGTGGTTGGTACCGTCGCGGGGCTGGCCCACGCTGCCCACGTTGATCATATAGCGATCGTTTGGGGCTAAGTTTGTGATTCCCTCCGCCAAAGCGGTGCGCTCCACCTGACGGCCGTCGAAGTGAATGAGTTCCAGATTGTGGGTGTGGCCGATAAAGCAAATGGGTTCAGCCATGGATAAAAAGGCCTGGCGCAGCTCGGGAGCCGCCTTTTGGAACAGATAGGTTTGGGCCGAATCGGGCGGATAGCCGTGCACGCACCGGCAGCCGAACAGCACCTGGTAATAAGGCAGGCGCTTGATGAAATCCATGGATTCGGCGCTCAGCAGCGTGAAAGTCTTTTCTAAAGAGGTGCGCGCCATGGGGTTGAACCAGTTGAGATGAACGCGATCCAGTACGGCCATCTCGTGATTGCCGATGATGCTGGGAATGGCCCGCCGGCGCACCTCGGCCATCACCTCCTCCGGTTCGGGGCCGTAGCCGATGCAATCCCCCAGGCAGAGCATGTGATCCACGCCCAGGTGGTCGGCATCGGCCAACACTTCACGCATGGCCTCGAAATTTCCATGGATGTCGGAGAGAACGGCGATTTTCATGGGTTTTCCGCAGACTGAAACCTCACCTGAGCAGGCTTCGTCCCAGAGACTACATTAAGAAACGATACAGGTACCAGTCGATGATCTGAGGGCCGAAAAACAGATAGACAATCGCCCCAATGGCCAAGAAGGGTCCGAAAGGAACGGCCAGCTTCATCCCCTTGTGCATGCGAATCATCACCACCAAGCCGACCAGCGTACCGATAAAGGAAGAGGCCATGATGGTGAACAGCACTCCTTGCCATCCGATGAAGGCGCCGATCATGGCCAGCAGCTTGACGTCGCCCCCTCCCATGCCCTCCTTGCCGGTCAGCAATTGGTATACCCAGGCCACAGTGAAGAGCGAGCCGCCGCCGATGAGGATCCCCAGCAGCGGGTCGTACCAGCGCACTTGGGGTAGCAGAAAGCTGAGGGCAAAGCCGATGGGGATGCCCGGCAGACTGATTTCATCCGGAATGATGCGATGGTCGATATCGATAAAGGTGATGGCCAGCAATGCCGCGACGAATAGGAAGTAGATCGGTGTTTGGGCGCTCCAGCCGAAATTCAGCCATACCGCCAGCGCCGAGAAGGCCGTGAGCAGCTCTACCATGGGATAACGCGCCGAGATGCTGCTGGCGCAATGGCGGCAACGTCCCCGCAAAATGAGGTAACTCAAAACCGGGATATTGTCGTACCAGCGGATGGATGCGCCGCACCCGGGGCAGGCCGACGCAGGCCGCACAATAGAACGACCGGCCGGGATGCGAAAGATGCACACATTCAAGAAACTGCCGACGCAAAGCCCTAGTAGGAAGATATAGATGTTGATCAGCAACGAGGGGGTGCCCTCCTGTTTGGACGTGTGCTTGTCATGCGCCCCCGCGGCCGGCCATGGCAACACGGTGTGCATCTGGCTGCTTTCTAAGAGTCTTCGGCTAAAAAATCAAGCGGATGTTGTCAAAATCGACATTTGCTTTATAATATCTTCTTGTTTCTATTTGGAAAAATGTGATAGATCGGACGTTTCCGGCATGAAGCCGGAATTTCTAATAAAACCGGTCTTTATCCTTGAAAGGGGATCGGTGAAAATCAGCAGACTGGAGATAAATACCGCCAATGGGTGAAACGGATAAAGATGATCTCATCAGTATAATCGAGGAAGACACCACCGATGCGCAGATTCCCACCACGCTGCCGCTGCTGCCCGTGCGCGATGTGGTGATCTTCACCGACATGCTGCTGCCGCTTTTCGTGGGTCGTGAAAAATCGGTGCGCGCCGTGGAGGCCGCCCTGTCCAAGGATCGTTTTCTGTTCGTGGCCACCCAAAAAGACCCGGCGGTCGAAAATCCCAAAGCCGGCGATATCTTCACGATCGGCACCGTCAGCCGTATCTTGCGCATCCTGAAACTGCCCGATGGCCGCGTCAAGGCGCTGGTGCAGGGATTCGCCAAGGCGCGCATCCTCCAATATGTGCAAAAAAGATCCTTTTTCCGCGTATCCATCGAGATATTGGAAGAGCCGCCCATCGAACAGCCGAACATCGAGGTCGAGGCGCTGATGCGCAATGTCCGGGAGCACTCCGAAAAGATCCTGGCGTTGCGCGGTGAAATGACCGGAGATGTGAGCAGCATCCTGGAAAGCATCGAGGACCCCGGCAAGCTGGCCGATCTGGTGGCCTCCAACCTGCGACTCAAGATCGAAGAGGCCCAGCAGGTGATCGAACTGATCGACCCGGTGGCCCGCCTGCACAAGGTGCACGACATGCTCAGCCGCGAGGTGGAGCTGTCCGCCATGCAGGCCAAGATTCAATCCGACGTCAAGGACGAGATCTCCAAAAGCCAGCGCGATTACTTTCTGCGCGAACAGATGCGCGCCATCCACAAGGAACTGGGCGAGCTGGATGAAAAGGGTCAGGAGATCGACGAGTACCGGCGCCGCATCAAACGCGCGCGCATGCCCAAAGAGGCCCTGGAAGAGGCCGAACGGCAGTTGCGGCGCCTGGAGCAGATGCATCCGGACGCCGCCGAATCCTCCATGGTGCGCACCTACCTGGACTGGCTCACCGAAATGCCGTGGCAAAAGACCACCAAGGACATCATCGATATCGCGCAGGCCAAGGCCACCCTGGACAAGGACCACCACGGCCTGGACAAAATTAAGGACCGCATCCTGGAGTACCTGAGCGTGCGCAAGCTCAATCCCCAGATGAAAGGATCGATCCTTTGTTTCGTCGGGCCTCCGGGCGTGGGCAAGACCTCCCTGGGCCAGGCCATCGCCAAAGCCATGCGGCGCAAGTTCGTGCGCATCTCGTTGGGCGGCATCCGCGACGAGGCCGAAATCCGCGGCCACCGGCGCACCTATATCGGTGCCATGCCCGGTCGTATTCTGCAGGGACTGAAGAGTTGCGGCACGCGCAACCCGGTCTTCATGATGGACGAGATCGACAAAGTAGGGTCCGACTTCCGGGGCGATCCATCGTCGGCCCTGCTCGAAGCCCTGGACCCCGAACAGAACAGCGAATTTTCGGATCACTACCTCAATCTGGCCTTCGATCTGTCCCAGGTGATGTTCATCCTCACGGCCAATGTCACCGACACGATCCCCTCGGCCCTGCTCGACCGCATGGAGGTAATCAATCTTTCAGGCTACACCGACGACGAGAAACGCACCATCGCCGAAAACTACCTGGTGCCGCGCCAGTTGCGTGAAAACGGTCTCAAGCCCAAGCAGTTGACGATCAGCCCCAATGCCATGACGGTGATCATCAACGAATACACCTCCGAAGCCGGCTTGCGGAACCTTGAGCGCGAGATCGGCACCCTGTGCCGCAAGGTCGCGCGCAAGATCGCCGAAGGCGAAAAAGGTGTCTTCAGCATCACCCGCACCAACCTTGAAAAATACCTGGGCGTGCCCAAATACTTTCCGGAGCTCGACCAGGAACCCAGCCAGGTGGGGCTCTCCACCGGCCTGGCCTGGACCCAGGTCGGCGGTGAAGTGCTCTACGTGGAAGCCAGCTTGATCCGCGGCAAAGGCGAATTGATCGTCACCGGGCAGATCGGCGAAGTCATGCAGGAATCGGCCCGGGCCGCCCTGAGTTACTCCCGAGTCTATCTGGATGCGGTGGGGGTCAAGCCGGCCACTTTCGAAAACTTGGACATCCACATTCACGTGCCGGCCGGCGCGATTCCCAAAGACGGACCTTCGGCGGGCATCGCCATGGCCACGGCCCTCATTTCGGTCTTCACCCAGCGACCGGTGGACAAGGATGTGGCCATGACCGGTGAGATCACGCTGCGCGGCCGCGTGCTGCCCATCGGCGGTCTCAAGGAAAAAGCCCTGGGCGCCATTCGTGCCGGTATCAAAACCGTGTTGATCCCTGCCAAAAACAAAAAAGACCTGGAAGAGATCCCGGCCACGATCAAGCGCAGGCTCAAGTTCATCTCCGTTCAGAACATGAACGAGGTGCTGGACAACGCCCTGCTGGAACCCGTCGGCAAGCTGGTCAATCGCGCCCCGCTGCCGCGTCGTCCCAAAACGGCCAAGAAGCGCTAGCGACATGCGCATTCTCGCCCTCGACACGGCCACCGAGGTATGCGGCCTGGCCCTCTGGGCCGATGGTCAGGTGCAGGCGCATAGAAGCATCACCCAGGGACTGACCCACACCAAGGTGCTCATGCAGGCGTTGCAAGAGCTGTTTCAAGAGACCGGCACACAGGTGGCGCAGGTGGACGGATGGGTGGTCACCCAGGGCCCCGGCAGCTTCACCGGTTTGCGCATCGGTATTAGTGCCATTAAAGGGCTTGCCTTGGCCACAGGCAAACCCCTCGTGGGGGTATCCACGCTATCGGTTCTGGCCCATCAAGCCCTGGCGCCCACACAAGCCGCTTGGATATGCCCGATGATCGACGCCCGTCGCCAGCAAGTCTACTGGTCGCTGTTCCAACGTCGGGGAGGTGATCTGGTGCCGGTACTTCCCGAACGCGCCGGAACGGTGGAAGAGGCCATGACCCTGATCGGCGATCAGGAGCCATGCCTGTTCGTCGGCAATGGCGCCCGACTTTATTCCAAAACGATTCAGGTGCATATGGGGACGAAGGCCCAGCTTGCGGATGACGCGCTGCATGACCTGCAACCCGGCATGGTGGCGCGCTTGGGGAGTCGGCGCCTGGCCCAGGGAACTGCGGAAAATCTGCACCGCTTCACGCCGGTCTACCTTCGGTCGGCGGATGCCCAGATGCCCTCCGCCGGCGTAAAGCGCGCTGCAAAATGAGCATATGCGCAACTATTGTTGACACCATTAACAAAAATCGATATTTGCATACAACGATGCAGGTCCGAAAAGGATCAGCATGGTGCCCGCGGGGCGTTGCGGCAGCAATTCAAGGAGGCAGTCGAAGAACGCATTCAGGATTTCAGCCTTAAGAGAAATTCGTTCAAACTATAAACAACCGCATCCTCGTATAGCCTTCACAATCACGATGTGATCCGTGATGGACGGGATGCAGTTGGCTTGGCGCGACAGCGGCCCGTTGGGGCCGCCGCTATTTTGGAGCAAAAAGGAGCTCACGTTGGAAAAGATTCCCATTACCCCCCAAGGTTACGAAGCCCTCAAAAAAGAGCTTTCCAATCTGATGGCCGTGGAGCGGCCGCGCGTGATCAGATCCATCGAAGAGGCCCGCTCCCATGGTGACCTGTCGGAGAATGCCGAATACGAAGCGGCCAAAGAGCGCCAGGCCTTTATCGAAGCACGCGTGAACGAACTCAATTTCAAATTGGGCAATGCCCAAATCATCGATCCGGAATCGCTGCCCAAGGATCGCGCCGTCTTCGCCAGTCGCGTGCTGCTGGCCAACGTCGAAACCGGTGAAGATGTGGAGTACCAACTGGTCGGGCCGGATGAATCCGACATCAAAGAGGGACGCATCTCCGTGGCATCCCCCTTGGGCAAGGCCATTATCGGCCGCAAGCCGGGTGACGAGATCATCCTGCAAGCTCCCGGCGGCAAGCGGGTCTACGAATTGGTGGAAATCCTATAGGTTCCGGACTCAATAAGCTTATTAAATCAGTGGAGGTATTAGTGGCCAGAATTACCATTGAAGATTGCCTAAAAAGAGTGGACAACCGTTTCAAGTTGGTCCATATGACGGCAGCCCGCGTGCGCCATATTCGCGAAGGTTCCGAATATCTGGTGAGTTCGCCGAAAAATGAAGATATCGTGGTGGCCATGCGCGAGGTGGCCGCGGGCAAAGTGGTGGCTAAACCAAGGGCGGCGGGAAAAGAGTAATCCGGCACCGATTGAGCTTTGCCCAAGCACCGTAACACATACAAAGCGCTCAACCAGGCCTTCGGAAAAGCCCTGCACACCTACGACATGATCCGCGATGGCGATCGGATCGCCGTAGGCCTTTCCGGGGGCAAGGACAGTTGGGCGCTTTTGTGGCTTTTGGCGGAGCGGTTGCCCAGAGTGCCCGTCAAGTATGAGATTCATCCCATCCATGTCGATCTTGGTTTCGGCGGTGGGCAGAGCGCCATTATAGAAGAAAATGCGCGCAGGATGGGGTGGGAGGTACGCCTCGAACACACCGACTTCGGTTTAGTGGCGCACAGCCCGGAGAACCGGGAAAATCCCTGCTTCTTATGCGCCCGAAAACGACGGCAGCGGATGTTCGAGGTGGCCGGGCAGTTGGGATGCAACAAGCTGGCTTTGGGGCACAACAAGGACGATCTGATCGAAACCTTGTTCCTCAATATCTTCTATGCCGGAAAAATGAGCACCATGCTCCCCAGCCAGCCGCTTTTTGAAGGCCGTTTGACCGTGATCCGCCCGTTGGCCTTTGCCGACGAAACGCTCTTGCAACGCTTCGCCGCCCAAATGGATTTCCCGGTGGTGGAAAATCCATGCCCCAGCGCCGGACGCACGCGACGGGCGGAGATCAAAGAGATGCTGAAAGGAATCTGCGGCCGCAACAAGAAAATCAAGGGCAACATCTTTCGGGCCATGCGGCATGTGAAGAAAGAGTATTTGCCCTAGCCGACTTCGCCGTAAGAAGAAAAAACATGAAAGACGTCCAAAATCAGCGCGACACCCGCAACATCCCCATCGACAAAGTCGGGATCAAGAACCTGCGCTACCCCATCACCGTGCGCGACCGCCGCGAAGGGCGCCAGGCCACCGTGGCCTCGATCAACATGTACGTGGACCTGCCCCACGAATACAAGGGCACCCACATGAGCCGCTTCGTGGAAATGCTCCATCTGCTCAAAACCGAAGTATCGCTCAAACGCTTTTCCGAACTGCTCGACGAAATGAAGCAACACTTGAATGCCGCCTCGGCGCATATCGAAGTGACCTTCCCCTATTTCATCGAAAAAAAGGCGCCGGTCAGCGGCGCACCCGGATTGATGGACTACACCTGCCGCATCATCGGCAGCAGCAACGCCCGCAACGAAATCGACCTGATCTCCGAAGTCAACGTTCCCATCACCTCGGTTTGCCCCTGCTCCAAGGAGATCAGCGATGCCGGCGCCCATAACCAGCGTGGCGAAGTAAAGCTGCAAACCCGCTTCAACCGTTTCATCTGGCTCGAAGACATGATCGACCTGGTGGAGTCGTGTGCTTCCTGCGATGTTTACTCCGTGCTCAAACGCGTTGACGAAAAGCGGGTCACCGAACAAGGCTACAACAACCCCAAGTTCGTCGAAGACATCGTGCGCGACATCGCCTCGCGTCTCCTGCAGGACGACAACATCACCTGGTTTTCGGTCAGCGCCGAAAACTACGAATCCATCCACAACCACAGCGCCTACGCCCACATCATGAGCGGCCCGCCGCCCACCTGAGCGCAGCGCACGGTCGGATATGCTCAGTATCATCGGCGGTAGATCGTTGCCCTACTGATATCTACCATGGTTGCAAGCCATGCACAGGAATGTTTGATTAGAGGTAAGTTACCGTAGTTCTTTTCTCTCAACCCGTAGTAAGACCAAAAATTACCATGAATTACACCGAGTGGTTAATGATAAATAAGAAAAATTATTCGATCAAAAGAACCATAAACAGGGCTGAAATGTCCTTGATAGGGATCAATAATGAAAGTCTTTTCTAGATTATCTTTGATTTACTTGCTTTTGTATTGCGTTTGCTGGGTGCCTTTTGGGATTTCATCTGATGATGTAACATTGTCTGACCCTATACCCGTGTCGTTCACTACAAACGGATATACTTTGTCAACTGGATATTCAGGAGAGCTGGGTGAGCCAATTGAAGCTTCTATGTTTTTATATGCCGTGAAAGATGGAAAAGCCTTTAAGAAGATAAACAAGATGGAGGATCTCGCGAAACTTGGGATTACGATTAATACTAAGGATGAAGCTTTGGATTTTCTACGCTTATTTTGGGACAAAAAAACAAATTATCTTTTTGAGAAGAAGACGGATAGATTGCTAATACTAAACATGATCGGTGATGAAGAGGAAATTGAGTTTGCATCTATTAAAGAGAGCGATTTTAAAAAATTAGACCTCAGAGAAACAAAAGTGGTAGCGTCTGGCAAAAATTTCATTATTGAAATGAATTTGGTCAGACCTCTGCTTTCAGATGACAAAGTTCAAATCATCAGGTGTGTTAACAGTCTGACATCAAAGGGTAGTTATGAAATGCTATCGAGGAAAGTTGTAGCTGTTGTTCCGCCAATGGTGGTTCCCATACCCTTCTTTGAATAGAGCTATAGCTTATAGTTGCGGGACGGCAGTAGCGGCAGTAAGGGGCGTACACAAAAATATAAATATAAATTCTTCCATTTAACTGGAAGGTAAAATATGCCATTCAGAAAATCTTTCATTGTTTCGATTGGCAAGATGCAAGAGATCCGCTCATACGAATTGATTTTTAATCAGTTTAATGGAAGAAAAGCTCATGCAATTAGTTCGATATCTATTCTTTTATTGGCTGTTCTTTTTATGCGGCTGCTCACACAATGATGTGACTTTCTTGAGAGGTGATAGATATGAATCTGGAGGAGTATTCGTTGGGACATCCCCTTCTCTATCTCCAGATAATCAAATGATTATTTTTGGTACACCTCGTTATGGTGAAGGAGATATTTGTAGGATTAATTTCGATGGATCCAATTGGACAAGATTAACATTCTCAGATTATTACGAAGGTGAACCTTCATTTTCACCTGATGGTAAGAAAATAGTTTATGTTTCTGAGAAGTATGGAGTTGGGGAAATATGCGTTATGGATATAGACGGAAAGAATGAGATGCGGCTAACAGAAAATAGCTATTATGATTCATCGCCATCTTTTTCTCCTGATGGATCTAAAATCGTTTTTGTTCGAAATGAAATAGATAGTAATTGTGGTCTAACAGACCCGCAAATATTTTTGATGAACAGTGATGGTACGAACGAGACAAAAATACATTATAACGATGCTTGGGGTGCCGACCCATCGTTTTCGTTTAATTGAAATATGCTTGCTTATACAACTGGCGATAGCGAAAACAGATATATCAAAATATTAGAAATTCCCTCTTTGAGGATAATTGCTGAAATCAAAAGACCCGGCCATTGTGACGAGCCTTCATTTTCTCCAGATGGGGGCTCCGTTGTTTTTGTCGCTGATTGGGATTCTGCTCAATGGGAGTTTGAGATTTATAGTATGACATTTAAGGATAATTCAATCAAACGGTTAACTGATATGAAAGGCATAGATAAGCAAAACCCGAGATACTTGAAAAATGGAAAAGATATAATTTTCTTCTCATTGACTCATGAAAAAGGTGGATATATCTACATGGTTAATGGACATGGAGATGGGAAAATACTGACGAGGACTTATTAGCTTGTATGGTTCAAAACTAACCCAGACCTAACAGACTGAAAAAGCAAAGCGATTTCGAAAAAGCGACGAAAAATTTCATCCAAGCCAGAAGGGGTAACATTTTACGGTGATGATAATCAGGATGGGCGGGGAATTAACAGCGGTAATACAGATGTTGCTTTCACTTAAAGCAAGGAGGGTGCTTCGGATTGGATAGCAAGGGATGCTTGTCCCTGATGCTTTTCTTGGCGTCAATGCAACTCTGCGGGAGCCCCAAACCAATGCACCGATCAGGCAGCCTTCTTGTAGTAATGATTCAGCAATCCACCCAGTGAAGATTTGCACCCGACTTGAGACATCTCGGCGGGTGTTGGAGGATAGTCAAAACCGAGCGGTATCCGATTGCCGATGCCCTGATGCGGCCGTTCCTTGTTGTGGTGCTGCTCGATGCATTTGAGCACATGGCGGAAATGGTGTTCTCCCAGGGGGATGATTTGGTTCAAGGTTTCCCTTGCCTCGCGTACGAATCGTTCGGCAAAGGCGTTGCACATCGGCGCCTGGGGCGGTGTTTTGACGATTTTAATGCCCTGGGCTTTCAGGATAAAATCAAAACCCGCAAAACTGGCGTCCCTGTCGTGGATGACGTAACGGCATCGTTCGGGAATATCCTCCAATAGCGTTGTAAAATTGCGCGTCTGCTGCTTTACCCAGTCAGTATCCGGGTTGGCCGTGCAGCCGGCGATGTGAACCCGACGGGTTCGCAGGTGAATGAGAAAAAGGGTGTAGAAAGTGACCAGGCCGGCCTGCGTCCAAACCTCTTCGGTAAAGAAATCCATGGCCCAGGCCACATCCAGATGGGACTGGATAAACCGCTTCCAAGACATGCCTTTTCGGCGGGGTGCGGGCGGCAGACCGTTTTTGATCAAGATATTTCGGACAGTACCCGCACAAAGATCATGCCCCAGCTTTTTCATCTCGCCCGCAATCCGGCGATAGCCCCAGGCGTTATCCTCGGCAAGACGGACCACCAATGTTTCGGTGCACTCTGATTTTATCGGTCTGCCGGTGGGATTTTTATGGACGAAGGTCCATTTGCGGCTTTTCATGCGTCGGTGCCAGGCGAGCAATGTCTCCGGCTTCACGATGCTGATAATTTCAGGCAGATGATCCTTGATGCGCATTCCATATTTGACCAGGAGCCTGCGTTCGCTTTCATCCAAAGGCACCCGCTTGCCCAATTTACCTCGCAGGATTTTGTTTTCCTGGCGCAAGTAATCGTTTTGCAGGGCAAGGTCGCGGAAGAACAGATTCTTGATTACGGCGATTAGCGTTCCGGCGGAATAGGGCAGGCAAGACATCGTGGTGGCGGCGCCGCATCAAAATTTTTTGATGATGTCGATCAATTCATCGGCGTTCTTAGCGGTCAGGACCGCTGATTTTACAACCTTCAGCAGGCTGATGTCTTTGACCTGATAAATCAACGGCATGATCCTGGCTGCATCGTGGGTGAACTTCAACAATATCATGGCTTCAATTCCCTCGATCAAACCCTGATGGATACCCTGCATGGTCCCATGCTGAACGCCCTTGTCATATCCTTCTTTACGAAGTTTTTCCGCCAGAGTCATAACAATATCTCCTTGTTGCTCGGATAATGATTCCTTGACGATCTTTGTCAACTCATCGACCGAGACATCATCGACAGTGCTGATAATGTAACGAAATACGGTTTCAAGATATTGCGGCACGGTCTGTTTTTCGGACAACTGTAGCAGCAGGGAAATAATCGCCGGCAGTTTGTCGCCCACCTGGGCATCAAAGATATGCTTAAACAGCCGCATGACCACCTGGGCCATGACCGTGCCCTTGATCTGATCATCGGAAAAGCGCGTCAGATCATAGAGGATAAAATTAAAATCCGGCACATAAGGGGCCAAGGCATCGACCGGGCCGTCGAGCAGGGACGAAAAGCGGGTGTTGATCTGGGTGCGGCGCGACGGCCCATGGTAAAGCACCGGGGGGACGATGATCGGCAGGCGCTGGGTGCTGTCTTGTTTGAGATAGAGCCGCCAGATTTTGAGCATGTATTCCAAAAGCTGAAGTGGCGTAAGCCGGTCCCGGTAGCTTTTATGCTCGAACAGGATATAGATGAAGCCTTCGGCATCGCCGAGATCCACCTTGTAAAGCAGGTCGCAGAAAAATTCCTTCAGATCGTTCTCGATGAAGGTATCCTTGCAGATTTCAAGCGTATCCAAGGCCGTGAGCGATAGCACCTCCGGCGGCAGGTAGTGCTGCAAAAAGCTTTTGGCCGTGGGCAGATCGCTCCAGGTTTCGCGGAACAATTTATCGTGCGGATTGATGATCTCGTCCATTACCGCAGGGGCCTCTCTCGCTATATAATAAAGGTACGCAAAACAGTGTTTAGCCATCGTGAATAAGCTATCACGGCCGGAGGGTCAAATGCAAAATCATCCTCTCCGACTACAGCGGCCGCTTCACCATCACCGGCGACACTCCCAGCGGCACGGCCTACGCGGTCTTCTCCGGCCGCGACCGGGTGGGCAACCGCGGCACCGAAATCGATAGCGGCTTGAGCCTGCTCGTAGACACCGACGGGCCGGCCATCCGGCGCATCGTCCTCGATCCGGCCTCGCCCATCCAGAACGATACCCAATCGCCGGTCACCCTCACCGTCTTGACCCGCCTGGAGGGTCAAACCCTCGTCTTCCAGGACGCCACCCCCATGGACGGTACCTATTTATATAGCGTCAGCAGCCTGCGCAGCGAAAACGGCCAGGAGGCCGAGAGCAGCCCCAGCGCCCCGGTGAGCGTGGAAGCCGACGCCCAGGCCCCGGACGCGCCCCAGGACCTGACCCTGTTGCTGATCCCCCTAGGCATCGAAGCCCAGTGGCAGGCCGTAACCGGCGAAGCGGTCGTCTATCGCCTCTACCGTTCCGATGCCATGCAGATCACCAGCGCGCAGGGACTGCCACCCGTCGAGGCCACCTTCAACGGCGCCAAGGCCTTGGACCGCAAACCTTCGCCCACGGCCCACACCTACGTGGTCACGGCCGTGGACCCGGCCGGCAATGAGTCCGCGCCTTCCAACTCTGTCTATCTCAACTTCGACCTGCTGCCGGCCGACACCATCACCGTGGAACAAGCCGACGACGCCCAGCCGGTGCTCTCCTGGACCCATCCGGGCGGCAGCCTGGCCGGTTTTGATGTTTACATGGGCCCGGTGGGCCAGAGCGTGAAGGTCAACACCGATCTGGTCAGCGCCACCCAACTGACCGACACCGGTTATTCCGGCGATCCGCGCGAGTACAGCGTCATCGCCGTGGACGCCAACGATGTGGAAAGCCAGGCCCGGGCCATCCGCCTGCCGGCCATCCGCGCCGAACGCACCGATGCCAAGCTGCTGCGCCGGGGCATCATGAATAAATTGGAGTACACCGTCACCAACCTCTCCGGCCAGACAGACGGTCAACGACCTGCGCCTGATCCTCACCCTGCACGGCAGCGAGCATCCCAGCGAACCCTTCTCCCTTTCCGCCAACCAGAGCAGCGTCATCCCGGTGATCGTGGCCGGCTACGACGACCTGCCCGACGCCGCGCCCCTTACCGTCACCGTGCAGATGACCCCCAACCCCGGTGAAACCGCCCGCATCGTGCGCCACGGCGAGATCCAGGTGGGCGAGGGCATGCTGGCCCTGCAGCTCTACAACGAGGAGTTGATCCGCGGCGGCAGCGGCAAGGTGTGGTTCACGTTGCAGAACACCGGCGAAGCCGAGATCGAGATCGTCACTGCCTTAAGCCATGGCAACAAGGCCTCGGACGAAGCCGTTTTTACCCTGCTCGACGCCGACGGCAACCTGCTTTCCACCCTGCCCATGCAGCAGGGGTTGGGGGCCAGCGTCGTCAACCTGAGCAACGGCAAGAGCGTGGCCCGCATTGCCGCCGGCGCCATCTTCGAGTCGGCGCCGGTGCAGATCCCGGTGCCGGCCGGCGCGCCGGATGAGTTGACCCTCTCCATGTCGCTGGCCAACATCTACCATCATTGCGGCGGCGACGATCAGCTCGTCATGCGCGGCTTTACTTCCACCAAGGCCGTGCAGATCATCGAGACCGACTACACCGGCGCCATCACCGGCATCAGCCCACCGGTCACCAGCGGCCTGCAGGATGTCGTGATCAGCGGCCGGGCCGTGCTGCGCGACAGCCAGCAAAGCGTGCCCAACGCGCCCTTGAA
>JAKAFO010000299.1 GCA_021819735.1 Deltaproteobacteria bacterium | reverse complement strand
TGACCGAGGGCGCCCGGCCCGACATCGTCCGCCACGCCATCGACGTGGTCCGCTGGGAACCGGTGGCGGTCGACCTGGCCGGTGCGGCCAACGGCGACGAACTCCTGGAGCGCTGCCGGGCCGCCCTCGAAACCGTGCTCGAACGGCATGACCCGCGACCGGTGGTCGCCCGGGTCGCCTTCAGCGGCCAGACCACGCTCCACGCCCGGCTGGCCGCCGACCCCGCCCTGCTCAAGGAGACGGTGCGCGCCACGGCCATGACCCATTTCGGCGACCGCGTCTGGATCGAAACGGTCAAGGTGCGCACCGCGCCCGTCCGCCGCGCCGCCGCCGACCCCGGCCCCCTGGGCGAGCTGAATGCCCTGGTGTCAGCGCTGTTGGCCGACGACGCCGAACTGCTGGCCCTGGGCGAGGGGTTAGCCAGCCTCTTTCAACGCCTGCCGCCCGACTTTCGCCAGGGCGAGGCCGGCCTGCGGCCCGACGATCCGGCCCAGCTCCGGGAGCTGGTGGCCCAAGCCCATGCCCTGCTGGTGCAGCGGCTGCACACGGAGGCCGAGGCCCCATGAAGATCCGGCGCCTCCGGTTGGCCGCCTATGGCCCCTTCACCGACATGACCCTCGACCTGCCCGCCGAGGGCCCCGATTTCCATCTGCTCTACGGCCCCAACGAGGCCGGCAAAAGCTCGGCCCTGCGTGCCGTGCGGCACATGCTCTTCGGCATCCCGGCCCAGACCACGGTCGACTTTCTCCACGGCTATGCCCGGCTGCGCGTGGGCGCCACCCTGGTGAATCGCGGCGGCGACCGCATCGACTTTTTGCGCCGCAAAGGCCGGGGCAAGACCCTGCGCGGCCCGGACGACGAGACCGTGCTCGACGACGATGCCCTGGCCCCCTTCCTAGGCGGCGTCAGCGCCGAGGTGTTTGAGCAGATGTTCGCCATCGGCCACGATGACCTGATCCGCGGCGGCGAGGAGATCGTCTCGGGCAAGGGCAGCCTGGGCGAGGCCCTGTTTGCCGCCGGCGCCGGGCTGATCCGCCTGCAGAACGTCCAGCAGGCCCTCGAACAGCAGTGCGGCGACCTGTTCAAGCCCAGCGGCTCGACCCCGGCCATCAACCAGACCCTGCGCTTTCTCAAGGAGACCCGCCAGCAGCAAAAGGAGGCCCTGCTGCTGCCCCAGACCTGGCAGGCGCACGACAGCGCCCGCCAAGCGGCCCGGCAGCGGCTTGCAACCGTCCAGACGGCGCTGGCCGCCAGCCGCCGGCGCCTGGCCCGGCTCGAGCGCATCCAGGAGGCCCTGCCCCGCATCGTGCGCAAGAACGAGATCGACGCTCGGCTGGCCGCCTTTCATGACGTCCCCGACCTGGCCGACGATTTCGGCAACTGCTGGCGCGACGCGGAAAAAGAGCTGAAACTGGCCGACCGCGACGTTCAGCGCGCCGCCGACGCCATCGCCGGCATCGAAACGGCCATCGCCGCCCTGCCCCCCCACGTGGCCCTGCTCGACCACGCCCCGGCCATCGAGGCGCTGCAGCATGAATTGGGCAGCTTCCGCAAGGCCCGTCAGGACCGCCCCGGCCTCGAGGGCCGCATGCGCACCCTGCAGCGCCAGGCCGCCGACCTGCTGGCCGAGATCGCCGCCGACCTCTCGCCCGGCGCCGCCAGCCAACTGCACCTGCCGGCGGCCACGGTCAGCGAGATCCAGGAACTGGGCAGCGACCACCAGCGCATGCTGGCCCAGCAGGAATCGGCCGCCGACCAGCAACGCCGGCAGCAGCAGCGCTTCGACCGCTTGAGCGCCCAGCGCACGGCCCTGGCCGCCCCGGTGGCGGTCGGCCGCCTGGAACAGGCCCTGCAGCCGGCCGTGGAGGCCGGCCCCCTCGAAGCCCAACTGGCCGACCGGCGCGCCGCGGCCCAGGCCATAGAAGAGAGCCTGCACCGTGCGCTCAAATGCCAGACCCTCTGGCCCGGCCCCCTATCGCAGATCGACGCCCTGCCGCTGCCGGCCCGGGAGAGCATCGACCGCTGCGAAGCGCGCTTCGACGAGCTGCAACGCCTCCTGGAAACACAGCAGGCGGCCAAGGATGCCACCCGTGCCGAAATCGCCCAGACCCGGGAACAGCTCCAAGCCATCGACCTTTCCCAGTCGGTGCCCACCGAAAAGGACCTGACCGCCGCTCGCGACCTGCGCGACCAGGGATGGGGCCTGATCCGCGGCCAGCTCGACGGCCGTCCGCCGCTGGCCGAGGCCGTGCAGGCCCATCTGGCGCGCTGCGACCGCGCCGCCGCCCTGCCCGACGCCTTCGAAACCAGTCTGCAGCGGGCCGACCAAGTCGCCGACCGCCTGCGCCGCGAAGCCGACCAGGTCAGCCGCAAAGGGTTGCTCGCCGCCCGCAAAGCCCAGTTGGAAGAGAGCCTGGCCCAGACCGCCGCGGCCCTGGCCCAGACCCTGGCGCAACAGAGCCTCCTTTCGGCCGAGTGGCAACAGCTCTGGCGACCGGCCGCCATCAGCCCCCTGAGCCCCCGGGAGATGCGCGCCTGGCTGGCCCAAATCACGTCGCTGCGCGAGAAGCTGGCCGACCTGCGCACGCGCCACAACGAGGTCGCGCGTATAGCCGTCCGGTTGGCGGCTCTCAAAAAGGATCTGTCCGCCGCCCTGGGCGAGGCCGGCGCGGTCCAGGCGGACGATGCGCCCTTGACCGTCCTGATCAAGGCAGCCCAGGCCCACATCGCCACCCAGCGCGAGCGCGCAGCCGCCATCGCCGCCGCGGACAAAGAGCTGCGGCGCCTGGCGGCCGACTTAGAAGAGCTGGCCGGGCGCCTGACAACGCTGGAGACCGCCCGCGCCCAATGGCACACCCGCTGGGAAGCCTGCCTGGGCACGCTCGGCATCCGGACCGACGCCACACCCACCGCCGCGGGGGCGGTCATCGAGCACGTGCGCAACATCCGGACGATTCACAGCGAAGCCGACGTGCTGCGCAAGCGCATCGCCGGTATCGACCGGGACAGCGCCGATTTCAAGGCGCGGGTGGACGAGCTGGTGGCCCTGCTGGCGCCCGATCTGGGGACCGAACCCCAGGACCGGGCCACCGAGCAGCTCAACAGCCGGTTGACCAAGGCGCGCAAAGAGGCTTCCCAGCGCCAGAGCCTCCTCGATCAACTGGCTGCGGCCCGCCAGGCGCTCGAAGAGGCCCAGCGGCGGCGCTTCGAATGTGGGACCTCCATCGAAGCGTTGTGCCAGGCGGCCCAGTGCCAGGGCTTGGACGAGCTGGCCCCCATGGAGCGGCGCGCGCGGGAGAAGAAACACCTGCACCAGGAGCTGGCCGCCCTCGAACAGCAGTTGCGCCAATTAAGCGCCGGCGCGGCCGTCGAGGCCTTTATCCAGGAAGCCGCAGCCACCGATGCCGACCGCATCGGCCCGGAACGCCAGGAGCTGGCCGACACGGCCGCGGCCCTGGAAGCCGAGCGCTCCCAGCTCGATCAGCAAATCGGCGCCCTGCAGGCCCAGCTCGACCAGATGGACGGCCGCTCCCAGGCTGCGGCCCATGCCGAAGCGGCCGAGCGTCTGCTGGCCGGCCTGGAGGCGGACGTTGAAACCTATGCCCGGCTGAAGATTGCCGCCGTCATCCTGGCCCGCACCGTCGAGCAGTACCGCGAAAAGCACCAGGGCCCGCTCATCGCCCGGGCCAGCGACCTCTTCGCCCGCATGACCCTGGGCGCCTTCAGCCGCTTGCGCGCCGACTACGACGACAAAGGCAACCCCGTCCTGGTCGGCGTCCGCGCCCATACCGACGCCCAGGTCACCGTCGACGGCATGAGCGACGGCACCGCCGACCAGCTCTACCTCTCCCTGCGCCTGGCCAGCCTCGAACAATACCTCGAAAACAACGAACCCCTCCCCTTCATCGTCGACGACATCCTGCTGCGCTTCGACGACGAACGGTCCCTGGCGACATTAAATGTGCTGGCCGAACTGGCGAAGAAAACCCAGGTGCTGTTTTTCACGCACCATCGGCATTTGGTGGAGTTGGCGCAGGGGTGCAGGGAAACGAGTTTGGGATTTAACTTGCACCATTTATGATGCGTCAGATGGATATTCAAGCTGTTAATGGGTTTTCATACTCGAACGATACGGAGTGCGATCAAGGCCAATTGACAAGTGAATCGAAATGAACTGAATAGCCGATTCGAGGTATCGGAAGAGGCGCATGGTACCGCCGGTTTTCGGCAAAAAGATCCAACTTCCAATTCACGAAAAAAGAGAGGTAAAATGATTCGGGACATTCAGGATGGAAAGGTATTTTCCGTAGATAAGCATACCAAAACAATCATAGCCGAAGTTCAAGGCGCCGGAGAGATGCGACAATATGAATGCGCGCTGCTTTGTTGCGATAATCCCCTCTGCCTCTGCGGGACCGTGCATCTGAGTTTCACCCCTCGGGACCAGGCGGCCCCGGACGATCCGGCTTCACCCTATCAGGTCGATTTCGATGTGATGCACAGAAAACTCGCTTATGAGGATGAAGGGAAGGTTTCCGCGGAGAATTTGACGTTCGCGAAGTCGCTTCTATCCACAATGGACGAGACGGATTACGAATTCCTGTTGTACTCACATTTCGCCTACAAGAATGGAATAACGGAAAAAGCGGATATCGAGACCATCGAAGCCGACTTCGATTACCAGGATGTCGAAGAAAATGGAGCGCTGTATGCGTACAATGATGTCCTGCCTTACGGCGACCCGTTGCAAGTCCGAATGCAGGGCGAAAGCTGCCTGATTTATGACCAGTACTGCCTGCGGCCAAAGTGCGCATGCACCGACACGACCTTGACCTTTTTTCCGGACAAGGGGTTGGACCAACCGATCCGGGAGCTGTTCGCGGTCCGATTGGATTACAAAACCAAGCAGTGGGCAACGGCTGAAGGGAATGCAGGGCCCGTGGATATCGGGGCGGTCCGAAGGGCCGTTGAAGATCAAATCCCTGATATACACAAGCGACTTCTCCAACGGCACATCAAGCTCAAAGCAATTTATGCCCACTGTAAAAAGAGGCATTTCAAACCGCAGGCGCAGGTGCCTAAAGTCGGCAGAAACGATCCCTGCCCATGCGGGAGCGGGAAAAAGTATAAGAAATGCTGCATGTAAATATCGCCGGGCCGCGCCATCGTTGGCGGGCCTGAACAATGAAAATCGTCCAAGCAAAAGAGGAACGTCATGTCCAAACTGCGATACGAAAAAGATAACGGAATTGCGCGCATCACCCTCGATGACGGCTAGGTCAATGCCATGAACTGGGAGTTTTTCAGCGAACTCAACAAAGCCTTGGATCGGACCATGGCCGACGAGGCCGCCGCCCTGATCTTTACGGGCCGGCCAGGCGTTTTTTCCGCGGGCCTCGACCTGAAGCTGCTGCCCACCCAGGACCTTCGCGAGCAGCTCAAGTTTTAAAGACGGTTTGCCACCACCATGCTGAGGGTCTGCCAGTTTCCCATCCCGACCATTGCGACCTATGCCGGACATGCCATTGCCGCCGGGGCTTAGGGACCGCCATCTTCAAGGGGCTGCACCCTGTCCGCAATGCCGCCGCGATCCATGAGTTCGGCCAGTTCTTCGGCCAACCGGCGGCTCTTGCGGGACACCGCCTGCCAATAGTCGATCCGGCGGTCGTCGTCCTTGAAAAAGGTCCAGAAGTCGTTGCGGTCGGGGATTTTTTCCAACGGCAGATCGGCCACGAATTCCGGGGAAGGCGCGATCATGAGCACATGGGCCATGTGCTCGGGGCGCGGTTTGCGCCAGGTGAGTTTCTTGTCGAACCAGCCGGGCGTGATGCGGTCGGTGTAGTGGGGAAAAAGCACCAGACCGTCGTTGACGCCGAAGGGGATGTCCAGGTGATAGTCGACAATGCCCCCATCCCGGTAGGCCCCCGGTGGGGCGCCGGGGATATCCAGCACCCGGCTCATGACCAGGGGAATGGAACCCGAGGCCAGCAGGGCCTGGCGAAAATTGGCCTCCGTCAGGCTAACCCGTCGGGGGCTGAAGCCATTCACGGTTTGAAAGGGCGGAAGCTGCCGGGGGTCGGAAAAGAGGGTTTGCCGAAAAAAGTAGGACAAAAGGCGGCGCCGGCAAAGATTGGCCAGGCCGGCGCCGGCCAGACCCACGGCCAGGGGCAGCCTGGCGTCCGTGCCCAGCAACCGGTTGCAGCGCACGGCCAGCATGTTGAGGCGCAGATC
>JAKAFO010000298.1 GCA_021819735.1 Deltaproteobacteria bacterium | reverse complement strand
GCGGCGGCACGGACATCACCACCACATTCAGGCGATAGAACAAATCCTGCCGGAACCGTCCCTGGGCCACTTCTTCTTCCAGGTTGCGGTTGGTGGCCGCCAGGAAGCGCACATCCACGGAATAGCTACGGCTGGCGCCCACGGGCCGGACCTCCTTCTCCTGGATGGCGCGCAGCAGCTTGACCTGCATGGCCGGAGAGAGCTCGCCCACCTCGTCCAGAAAGACCGTGCCCTTGTCGCCGGAACGGATCAGGCCCGTGGTGTTCTCGATCGCGCCGGTAAAGGCACCTTTGACGTGGCCGAACAGCTCGCTGCCCATGACGGTTTCGTTGATGCTGGCGCAATCCACCGGCACGAAGGGCTGCTCGGCCCGGGCGCTGTGGTGATGAATGGCCCGCGCCACCAGCTCCTTGCCGGTGCCGGTTTCGCCCTGGATGAGAATCGAGGCGTCGGAATGGGCTACCTGTAGGATCATCCTTTTCAAATTAAGGATGGCCAGGGAGGTGCCGATGAGCTGCTCGAAGCCGAAATTGAACTGCACCTGCTCCTTGAGCTGACGGTTCTCCCGCTCCAGCAGCCACATCTGGTAAAATTGATCCACCCGGCTGCGCAGGCTTTCGTCTTCAAAGGGCTTTTCCAGGAAATCCACGGCCCCCAGTTTGATGGCCGCCACGGCCTCTTTCACACCGCCGTAGCCGGTGAGCATCAGCACGCGCACATGGGGCCACTTGGCGCGCATTTCGGCCAGCAGGGTCATGCCGTCCATTTGCGGCATCATCAAATCCACGAAGGCCACGTCGATGGGGGTCTGCTTTAAAACCTCCAAGGCCGCCAGACCATGCTCGGCCGTAAAAAGGTCATAGGGCAATCTCTGGAATACCCGCTTCAACGAGGACAAAATGTTGGGCTCATCATCTACGAGCAAAACTGCGAATCGGCGCTCTTGCTGGATCTCCATGCAATCAGTTCCTTGGTGATAAATCGCGGCGCACTGGTGCACGCCGTCCTCCGGTCTGAACCGGGCTGCTCTTATTATCGGTGCCTGATGCGCCGATCTTGAAAAATATTCATGGCCGTGGCACAACCTCAACACGGTCGAAAGCCATGCAAACCAGGATATTGATTTGAAATTCTAAGACAAAACAATGCCAGGAGGCATCCCCCTCAGAAAGAGCCCGACATGCCCCAACGTTTCCACCTGTATGTTATCTCCCTGACCATCATCTTTATCTGGTCGGTCGTCGCCGGCAGCGCCTTGGCGGCGCCGACCGCCCCGGACCAACGCCTGGAACGGCAACTAAAGCCACTGCTCGGCCCCAAGGATGCGGTGCTGGTGGCGGCCCCCGACGGCCGCATGCTGGCGGCCATCCATGTCGACACGCCGCTGGTGCCGGCCTCCATCCTCAAAGTGCTCACCAGCCTGGCGGCAATCCACCATCTGGGGGCGGATTACCGGTTCACCACCGAGTTCTACACCAACAGCCGGAACGACCTGAGCATCAAGGGCTACGGCGACCCCTTGCTGCTCTCCGAAGACCTGGACGCCATCGCCCGTCAACTGGCCCCCAAGCTTCCGGCCATCGGCGCCCTGGTGCTCGACGACAGCTACTTTGCCTATCCCATCCAGATCCCGGGCCGCGGCCGATCGACCAATCCCTACGACGCGCCCAACGGCGCCTTGTGCGTCAACTTCAATACCGTCTGCTTCCAGCATCAGAACGGCCGCTTCGTCAGCGCCGAACCCCAGACCCCGCTGCTGCCCTACCTCCTGCCCCAAATCAAGGCCTGCGGCCTCAAAAACGGACGCATCAAACTGGCCGACGACCACGAGCAAGGCCTGCGCTACGCCGGCGAGTTGTTCGCCCATTTCTTCAAGCAGGCCGGCATGGCCGTCCAAGGCCCGATCACCTTCGCCGCCATCGATCCCCAGAAAGACAAGCTGCTCTACAGCTATCGATCCGAGCGCCGTGTGACCGAGGCCGTATCCAACCTGCTCGCCTTCTCCAACAACTTCATCGCCAACCAACTGCTGCTGACCATGGGCGCCCAGGTCCACGGCGCGCCGGCCACCGTGGAAAAGGGACTGGAAGTACTGCGCGCATATTATGGCAATGAACTGGGATTGAAGACGGGCTATATCGATGAAGGCTCGGGGCTCTCGCGCCGCAATCAGGTCACGGCCCGAGCCATGCTGCGCATCCTTACGCAGTTTGCCCCGCACTACGCGCTGATGCGCCGGGAAGGTCGCCAGTGGTACAAGACCGGCACCTTATCGGATGTCCATACGCGCGTGGGTTACATCGAAGCAGCCGACGGAGGGAACTACATGTTCGTGGTGATGCGCAACACCCCCGGCAAGACCACCGATGGAATCATGCGCATCCTGGAGCGGGAATTGAAATAGCGCTGACAGAAGGCCAGAAAGTCCCTTAGCGTCATTCCCGCGAAGGCGGGAATCCAGTCATCAACCCAGTTTGGACTCTCCGCTTTTCATAACACCGTATTCAAACCACAGATTAGTGGCCGCCCACAGCAGCGCCGTCACCATAAGCACGATGCCGGCCCCCTGGGCGAAACAGGCCAGGGCATGATCCATCTTGAGCATGCCCAGGGTTCTGAGAAGATATTCCCAATCGTGATAGTCCTCGACATCCTTGCCGGTCACGCCGCCCAACAGCACCAGGTCCAAGGCCCGGGCGTCGTTGATGTACGGCGCGATGTCCATGAAACTTTCGGCCAGCCACCACTGGGCCACGGCTGCACCGAAGGCGTCGCGGGTGCGGACCAGCAAAACGCCGAGGCACATCAACGGCATCAGCAACTGGCCGAGCGTGCCCCCCAGCACCTGAATGAAGCGCCCCAGCGGACTGAAGATAATGTGGCCGGCTTCGTGAAACGGCAGGTTCACCAGGTGCATGAAGCTGTCGCCCACGCGGTTGGATTGAATCGAGGCGAAGATAAAGGTCGCGCCCCAGATTGCGAGCAGCACCAACAGGATCGCCTTGGCGCCGATGATCAAAGCGTTGGGCTCGGTGGGCGCGGGAAAGAACAACGTTTTCCATGTCATGGCCGGATCGTCCGTGACCTCGACCGTCGTGGGCGGCTGTATCGCGGCCGACGACCGCTCCCGCAGTTTGGCGAAAATGACGCCACAGCGCAGGCACTCCGACCGTCCCTCATCCTGTTCACAATCGCATTTGGGGCATCTCATACGCTATTTATCGTCACCTGCTCCTGCCGCTTGAGGGAATTCAGGCAGTTTGGGGTGGGGGGACTGGGGGCAGGTACCGGTGACTGGGTATGAGGACGCCCGTCCCCTACTACCCCCTGGGGGTGGCGTCCTGGAAGACGGCGGTCTGACCTTCAAGACGCGTCAGGACCGTGAGCTCAGGTTCGTTGGGCGCCTGGCGGTAAAGCTGGTAGCCGATGGCTTCGTCCACCGCCTGCCAGGCGAGATCGATGCGGCCGCCGGCAAGGGCTTTGGCCGTCAGACCACTATGCGCTTCCAGGGGCGGCAGGTCGCCCTGGTAGACCCGGAAGTGGTTGGGGCCAGGATGCGGTCGCTGATATTGTCGAGGATTGACTATCACTCTTAAATGCTAAATAATGCACTAATTTAATAAAAAGCCTGATAGGAGAAAAGACTATGCAAGCCCAGAGCATTAAACAACAAGCCAAAGAACTGGTGGACAATCTGCCCAACAATGCCACCTGGGAAGATGTGATGTACCGGATCTATGTCCGCCAAGCCATCGATGCCGGCGTACAAGACAGTGATGCCGGCCGAACCATGGATGTCAAAGAAGTGCGTAAAAGGTTTGGTCTGCCGGCATGAGAGTTCACTGGACGAACAATGCCGTTGACCATCTGGTCAACATCTACGAATACATTTCTTTAAACTCGCCCACCTATGCCAAGGGGATGGTCGACAGGATCACTCGTCGATCATCCCAAATTGCCGGCAACCCGTTATCGGGCCGCATGGTGCCGGAGTACCAGGCCCAAGACATTCGCGAGCTGATCGAAAAGCCCTACCGTATCATCTACCGCATCAAACAGGATCAGATCGATATACTGGCCGTTATCCACGGCGCTCGGTTGTTGCCAGAGGAGATCTAACGAAGACGGCGATAACCAATCAATTCCTCAAACCGCCGGCAGATATAATTTTATGGAAGTTAAGAAGTTAGAGACAAGTCTTCTGATAGAAAGGCCTGCCGACGCGATCGATATGGCTTTTCAGTTCCGGATGGCGCAAGGCAGGGTAATTGATTACGTCCACAAAATAAGGCAGCGTGCTTTCCCGAAAGTCGGCTTTCATTTGGGCGATGATCGTATCGGAAACGCCTTCGTTCATGATCGCCAGGTCGATGTCGCTGCCCTTGTATGAGCTTCCCTTGGCCCGGCTGCCAAAGATAAAAACACTTTGGACGGCGGGATATCTTTCGAGAATCCCCCGCAGCGTCCGCATGTCTCGATCGGAAAGGCCTAAATTTTCCTGATGTTGAGGGTCCATAAGGTTTCCGACGCCTATCCCATCTCCTTTGAGAATAGGGCATAAAGCTTTTGCAAGGCCACGAAGGTTTTATCTCTCAGTTGTGGCTCGAAAGATTCGAATTTTGCGCCGCTATAATCGTGGGAAAGCTCGTTTCTCATATCCAGCCCGTCAATCAGTTCTTGGGCATAATCGATAACTTTGCTTTGCTGGGCCAGCCGGAAGGTGTCTTTGGGGGCGGGATTGAAAGAAAAACCTTTATCTTCCAGATAATCCTTCATGACCTTCCATGACGAGTCGAGCGTGAATTCGAACCGCTGGATCAAGCCGTTTCTTTCCAGTTCGTTCAGTTCCTCGAGTTCCATGGCCTCTTTTAACCGCAGAAAGGCTTTCTCGAAGTTCTGGAAGCGCTGTTTCCAGCGTACGTCCTTGGTATTCATGAGTTGCCTCCCCAACTGCATGGGCCTGCCGCACTTTCATCCACTTAATTGTTTCATCCCTTTTAGCATGAATTTCAGCTTTTGTGCATCCCACCATCGTCGTTAGGGTTTTTTGGTGTCCCCCGACATCGCGCATACAACCATCACATACCCATGTTCTTCGACAAGCGATCTTCCCCTTCGTACCGCGTAGCAGATGGCCGGCTGGGTCTGGTTGAATATTCGGGCCAGACTGCTTTGGGGCATTCCTAGTTGATCCACGGCCCAGTAGCACAGGATGCTTCGGGCGCGGGTTCTCCGCTGGTCCCGTTGGGCATCCAGGATCTGCCGGGAATCGACTCCCGTGATCTCCGCCACGCGCGCCAGGAGTTTCTCGAAATCGAATCCGTCGGCGGTTATGCGCTGTCTTCCTTTGAGCCGTTCTTCGGCTTGTCCCAGAACGCTCTTGACGAAATCGCCGTCCCCCAGGATGCGCTCGTCCCCCTTCTGGTAATCGCCCGCCCTTCGGTTGGCCTTTAGCCCGGCCCAGCCGCCCTGGCTGCGCAGCAGTCCGCCGCCGGTGAGCTCCGGCCGGCTGCCCGTTTCGACGCCTTTGCGGACGAACTCACGGTACTTTCTTTTGGCTTCCGTTGCATGGGGGTCGAACAGTTGCAGGACGTAATCTTTGTCCTGCCAGGCATGATGAAGCCGCCCCAATATGACGCCATGGCCGCAATAGGGGTGCGTGGCCAGACTCCGGTAATCCGCAACCAGCTTGGCCCGTAGCGGATTGAGATGGATATAGCGGACGAGTTCCAGCAGATAGGTATCTTCCTGGCACAGAATCGATTTGTACCGGTTCTGGAACAGGTGGCCCACCCGGTGGTGGCGCCGATTGAAGTTTACGGCGTAACCGGTGAGCAGTTTTTTCATCAAGGTCGAAATGGGAATGTTGCCGGTTCGCAGCAGCAGATGGAAATGATTTGGGATCAGGGCCCAGGCGAAGCAGCGGGTGCCGGATTCCGTCAGAAGTTTGCCCAGGCGCTCCAGAAAGCTGTAATAGTCCACCTCATCGCTAAAGATCGCCTGCCGGGCGATACCCCGGCCGATGATGTGGTGCAACGCGCCGGGGGCGTCTATGCGGGATTGCCGGGGCATGAGCGCGATGTATCAAACTCTGGCAGGGTTATCAATTTATATTGTAACTATTCAGCGTCTTTTTAGCCGTATACTACCAATTACATAAGGAAGTCCGGCAATTTACCTTTGAGCAAGAGCTCCAAAGCCTTACTTGGATTAACGCCATGCTTTCGGCATGTCGATAG
>JAKAFO010000297.1 GCA_021819735.1 Deltaproteobacteria bacterium | reverse complement strand
CCATGGCCCTTTCGCAGACCGACCGCTTGATCCGCATCGCCACCCCCCTGGGTGACGATACGTTCATCGTCTTATCTTTCACCGGCTCTGAATATATCTCCCAGGATTTCATTTTTACTTTGCAACTGGTGTCGGAGCGCAACGACATCACCTTCGACCAGCTTGGCGGCAAGAACGTCACCGTGGGCGTTCGCTCCGCGGGCGGCGGCGAGCGATTTTTCAACGGCATCATCTCCGAATTCGTCTTCATGGAGACCTCCGAGAAAGATGGTCTCAGCAAGTACCGCGCGACCATGGTGCCGGCCCCGTGGGTGCTGCGGGAGTGCATCGATTGCCGGCTCTTCCAGGACAAAACCGTTCCCGACATCCTCAAAGAGGTGCTGGCCAAAGGCGCATTGGACGCCAAGGGGGTCGTTCAGACCATCGACTTTCGCATGGAGCTCAACGGCGACTTTCCGAAAAGGGAGCTTTGCGTGCAGTACAACGAGTCGGACCATGATTTCATCAACCGGCTGTGCGAATCCGAGGGCATCTTCTACTTTTTCGAGCATGCCTATAAGAAGCACACCCTGGTGTTTGCCAATCATGCCCCGGCGCACAAGGCCATCGCCGCCGGCCACGGCTCGGCCATGCGCTTCCAGGGGACCCTGGGCGCCAACATGGACCAGGAGTGCATCCAGACCTTGCAGGTCCACAACCGCCTGGCGACCGGCAAGTATTCGGCCCGGGATTACAATTTCCTCAACCCCAACAACGACACCACCGTCCAGAAATCCACGGCGGTCAGCAAACCCAAAAGCGAAGGTGAAATCTACGAGTACCCCGGCGGCTATGCCGCCAGTGGCGGCGAAGGCGCCAGGGTGGCCATGATCCGTATGGAGGCCAGCGACGCCCAGACGTGCAATATCCAAGGCCGGTCCAACTGCCGGGCCTTTGCCGCCGGGTTCAAGTTCACGCTCAAGGAGTATCCCATCCCGGCGCTCAACAATAAGGAGTACCTGTTGACCAAGGTGCACCATGACGCCAAGCAGGAGATCACCACCGGAACTTCCACGGGGGATACCTATTTCAATATTTTCTTCGGCAGGCCCCACGCCACGCCATACCGCCCCCAGCGCAAAACCGCCAAACCGGCCATCGTCAGCAGCCAGACCGCCATCGTCACCGGACCCAAGGCTGAGGAGATCCATACCGATGAGCACGGCCGGGTCAAGGTCAAGTTCCATTGGGACCGACGCACCGATGCCAAGCAAGACGGTAATATGTCCTGCTGGATTAGGGTCTCCCAAAACTGGGCCGGTGCCAAGTGGGGCGCCATGTTTCTGCCCCGCGTGGGGCACGAGGTGATCGTCAATTTCCTGGATGGCGACCCGGACCGGCCCATCGTCACCGGCCGGGTCTACCACGGCCTGAACCTGCCGCCCTACGATCTGCCGGGCGAAAAGACCAAGAGCACCATTAAGTCCAACTCCACCAAGGAGGGGGGCGGCAACTCCAACGAGATCCGCTTCGAAGACCTCAAGGGGTCGGAAGAGTTTTTCACCCACGCGGCCAAGGACCAGAACGAGATCGTGGAAAACGACATGTCCACCGAGGTCAAGCGCCACCAGATGATCAAGGTGGAGCAGAACCGTTCGGTGAGCGTGGCCAGCGGCAACGAGACCGTGGCCATCCAGAGCGGCACCCGGGAAGTATCGGTCCAATCCAACGAGAAGCATATCAACTCGGCCAACTTCGACCAGAAGGTCAGCGCCAACTACACCTTGAAGGTCAACGGCAACATCACCATCGACGCCTCGGGCCTGGTGACCATCACCGGCGCCAAGATCATTTTGAACGGATAAAGGACCCGCATGCCATGACCGCACCATTGGGAACCGCTTTGAGCCAAACCGCCAAGCTCAACTTCGCCGGCCAGGGCGTCCGACTGCCGGTGAACTGGCGGGACATGGGGCCGCTTTATCAACGAGCCTTCACCCCCGCCGAGCAGCAGACCCAAAGCAACGCACCGACCAATCTGTTTCACGAGCCCACCTTGAACCGCTACCACACCGGCGCGGCGCGCACCGTGGGCCGCAGCATGGAACGCTACATTGACGGCATCTGCGCTGCCATCGCCGATGCCATCGCCAAGTGGATGAAAATGGCGTCGGTATCGGCGCTGACGATCAACGGCCCCATCGGCACCCTGCTGCCCGGCGGCGTCACCGGTCCGCCGCTCGAGCCGTTCATCCTGGCCAAAGCGCCACGCGCCACCGAAATGGAAAAGAAATACTCCCAGGCCATCGCCCAAGCGGTCTCCAACGGCTGGCAAAAATGGCAGCAGGGGCTGGGCGGTGTGCTCAACTACCCCTCGTTTGCCGCCGCGCCCATGCCCATGGCCCCGCCCACGCCCAACACCCCGGCGCCGCTGGTGACCTTCGGGTCGTCGGGCGAAAGCGCCCTGACGCCGGTGCCACTCAAGAACGCCATGCGCGCGGCCCTGCAAGAAGACGGGCAGCACGCCGGCGCGCTCTTCGAGGCGGTGGCTCAATCGGTTTACAGCCACTTTCAAACCTTCAAGACCAGCACCGTGGTGAGCAGTGTCATGGGCACCGGGCCGGTAGCCGTAGCACCCAGCGGGCCGGTTGCCGGTGGTACCGTCATCCCCACGCCAGGAAATTTCGTCTAAATGAAAATCGATAACGCCACCTTCTTCGATGCCGCGGCCCTGCCGCTGATCGGCCCAAAGGGAGAAAACCTGCTCACGGTCATGGTCAAAGGCACTTTCAGTTTTGCCGCCGGTCGCACGCAACCGGCCGATGACCAAATTCCCATCGCCTATGGTGATGAATACGAAGACGAAGCGCTGGGCGGCGGGGTGCGCTACGAATCGGACATCGTGCCCTTCAAACCTCGGGCGGATATCGTGCTGCGCGCCACGGCCCATGCCCCGGACGGTAAGCCGGCCCCTGCCGTGCCGGTGGCCGTCAAGGTGGGATCGCTGGAGAAACGCCTGGCGGTCTTCGGCGAGCGCTACTGGAACCATGCCGGCGTGCTGAGCCGCCACTATACCATGACCGCGCCCAAACCGTTCGTCCGCCGCCCGATCGTCTACCGGGACGCTTTCGGCGGACTGGATGCGGTCACCGGAGCGTACTGCCCCGAAAATCTGGTGGGCACCGGTTTGTACAGCGCCAAAAGCAAGCAGAACCTGGCCGGCAAGCCCCTGCCGTGCATCGAAGACCCCCGTTGCCTGATCCGCGAATTGGAAGATCGCCCCCGACCGGTGGGCTTCGGCTTTTATCACCGCGCCTGGCGGCCACGCGCCGGCTATGCCGGCACCTACGACGCCGCCTGGCGCAAGCAGCGCAGCCCGTTGCCGCCCGCAGACTTCGACGCCCGTTTTTACAACGGCGCCCATCCGGATCTGCAGGCCGATGGTTACCTGAAGCCCGGCGCACCCGTCACGTTGCTCAACCTGACGCCCGAGGGAGAAGTTCACTTCAACCTGGTCGACATCACGCCCACCTGCGCTGTCCAACGCAGGACCGAAAACGGCAAGCCCAGATCCGAAAAGCCGGTCATGCATCTGGATACGCTCTTCATGGAACCAGAAGAAAAGCGCTACTGCCTGGTGTGGCGCGCGGCGCTGCCTTTGTCCGATGCTTCCACCGCCGACATCGATCAGGTGTGCATCGACGCGGCTCAATAGCCATTCAAAGCAAGGAGGAATTCTCATGCCCGGCCAAGCCCGAATCGGAGACAAAGCCCAAGGTGTGGATGGACACCGCTGCAACGCGTGCCCCCATACCGTCATCGGACCGGCCACCCAGGGATCGCCCGATGTCTTAGTCAACGGCAAGCCCGCGGTGCGCAAGGGGGACGGCGGCGTGCATTCGTCTTGCTGCGGGTCCAACACCTGGACGGCCGAAGGCAGCAGCCCCACCGTGACGATCAACGGCAAGCAGGCCTTCCGCCTGAACGACGCCACCATTCACTGCGGCGGCAGCGGCCAACTGGTGGAGTCCAGCGGCAACGTGATCGTGGGCGACTCCCAGGCCAGCGGCTTCATCGGCGCGGCCAAAAACCACGCGCCGTTCGTGTGCAATTGCTTCAAGTAGATAGTCGCGACCGTTTTTTTACTACTTATCAGGATGACCAATGGACCACCAGCTATTGAAGAAAATGCTTTCCAGGGGCATGGCCGCCGATACGGCGTACTTTTCAATCATCGACTGCGCCGCCACGGCCGCGGTCACCGACGAGGACACGCTGTTTTTGAGGCTCAGCGCGCCGGAAGTCGAAAAACACCACCTGCTAACCGGCGAGCGCGCCTGGACCATGGCGCGTTCGGCGCCCTACCTGGTGCGGCTGGACACCCAGCCCGCGCTAGCTCAGTGGCTCATCGACAACAGTTGGGGCCGGGCCCAGGCCATTTTCTTCACCTGCGATGCCGATGTTCACACCCTGCTGACCCACTTGCGCGCCTGCTTCGATGTTCGGGCCGAAAACGGGCGCCAGGTATTCTTCCGCTTTTTTGACCCGCTCATTCTGGGGCAACTGCTGCCGGAGCTGTCCCCGCCGGAGGGCGCGCTCTTTTTCGGACCGATCCAACGCTTTGTGATCGAAGACGAGCACGGGCAACCTCAAGCGTTCGACCGGCCCCTGAATCAATTCGCGCCGGACATGCCCCCCGGCCGGATGATCTTGTCCAAACGCAGCATATTCTCCGCGGCCTGGAACCGCCGGTTGATGCACCAGCACGCGGCCAAGCTACAGGCCTTGGGCTTTACGGTTCATATCGATCCCGAAAGCAACCGCCTCTTGCTCGAAGACCAGGTCGGCGCCAGGGCCACCTTGCAAAAGACCGCCGAGGGTGTCGCCACCACCACCGGTCTGGGCCGCACCTTCCAATACGGACTTACCACCTGTAAGAACCCGGCCTGGATCATCGATCCGGCCGGCAGCCGCGTCGACCTGGACATCCAGGAGCGCGAGAACATCGTCACCCACCACAAGCAAAGTCTGCTCTACGCCATCCGCATGGAGCGCAACCGCAAACGCTGGGTCCTGGACTACGACGAACGCAACCATCTGCAAAGCATCGACTATCCGGACGGCACCCAGGCACTTTTCGAGCACGACCCGTATGGCCACCTTCTAAGCCACACCGATCGCAACGGCCACACCGGGCGCTTTGAACGCGATCACGAGGAACGGCTCACCCGCGCCATCGATACCAATGGGCAGGCCACGCGGTTCGAATATCAAGATCGCCTGGCCCCAGCGCGCATCGCCTTTGCCGACGGCACGGCCTTTGACTTCAGCTACACCGACGCCGGCCACCTGCAAACTTTCCTGGCCAATGACCAACGCGTGGCCGAATACAGTGTAGAGCCGGACAGCGGCAGTTGGCGCGTGGCCTACACTGACGGCACCTGGGCCCATTTCAAGGTGGAAGACGGCAAGATTACCAGCGCCGAAAACCAGGTCGGCACCCTGGTGTTGACCTATGACGGCAACGGCCGGCTCGCTTCGGAAAGCTTCAACCAGCAGACCGTCAGCTACCGGCGCGACGCCCTGGGGCAATTGACCGGCATCGTCGCTCCCGACGGCCAAGCCATCGCCTTTGGCCGAGACAAAGACCAGCGGGTGAATCGAATCGAGGACTGGAGCGGCCGCTCCCTGGCCGTGGCTTATGCCCCCAGCGGCGTCATGGAAAGCATCGCCTATCCCAACGGCACGCGGCTGGCACAGAATACCGCGGTGTCGGGCCTGCCCGAGCGCATGACGCTAACCAGCCCGGCCGCGGACGACCCCATCTTCGAGCGCCGCTTCCAGCGCGACCTGGCCGACCGGGTGGTCCGCATCCGTGACGCGGAAACCGCGGTGGCCTACGCCTATGATAAAGCGGGCCGCTTGCTGGGCGCCCATAGCGACCGCGCCGACCGCAACGAGACCTTTACCCTCGACCCCAAGGCCAACCGCCTGGCCGATGCCCACGGCCGGTATACGCTCAACGCCGCCGACCGCATCGCCCAGCCCGGCTATGCCTATGATGGCCTGGGCAACCAGACCGAAGCCCCCGGCCCCACCGGCCAAAGCACCTATGGCTGGGCCAGCGCCAACCGTCTGGCATCGGCCACCACCAACGGCAGCAAGGCCCGCTACGCCTATGATGCCTTCGGCCGTCGGGTGGAAAAGTGGGTCGACGGCATCCGCACCCGCTATGTCTGGGCCGGGGCCCAGGTGCTGCAAGAG
>JAKAFO010000296.1 GCA_021819735.1 Deltaproteobacteria bacterium | reverse complement strand
AGCTGTTGAAGCGGTTGCGGGCCGCCTGGATGTCTTCCTCGACCTCGTTCAGGCTGTTCTGCAGGGCGATGAAATTGGCGCTGGCCTTCAGGTCCGGGTAAGCCTCGGCCAGGGCCAGCAGCCCGGTCAGGGACATGGACACCTGGCTCTCCTCTTCCATGCGGTTGGACGAGGCGCTCGGACGGCTGAAGTAATCATGTTTGCTGCCGACGAGTTTGGCTTCGTGTTCGCTGTAGCCTTCGATGGCGCCGATCAGATTGGGAATCAGGTTGTGACGGCGCTTCAAGGCCACATCGATGCTGCTCCAGGCCTCCTCGATTCTGTTTTTGTACTTGATGAAGCGATTGTAGGTCCCGAAAAGCCAGGCCACCGATACGAAGAGCACAACAGCGCCGAAAAAAATTAGGGGTACCATCTTTTCCATCCTATCTCGACTATGGTTACGTTTTTCTTCTCAAAGCAAACGCTCGCGCTTCCCGGCGTCGTAATCGAAGCTGAAGTTTTCACGCCTGAACAGTTCGAGGCAAGCCGCGACGACCTCCGCGTCATACCTTGTCCCCTTCTGGTCTTCAATCAGCGCCAGGGCCGCTTCGATGCCGTGCGCCGGTCGATAGGGGCGGTAGGAGCTGTTGGCCTCGACGGCGTCGGCCACCGCCAGCATTCTGGCCTCGGGCAGAATCTCGGCGGCGGCAAGCCCGCGGGGATAGCCCGAGCCGTCCAGCCGTTCATGGTGCTGATAGGCCATCTGGGCCACGGGCCATGGAAAGGGAATGTTTTTCAAGATGTCGTAACTCACCTGGGGGTGTATTTTGAGCATTTGAAACTCGGCCTCCAAGAGACTGCCGGACCGGCTGAGGATCGATACCGGGATGCGGATCTTGCCCACATCGTGCAGCAGAGAGGCGATGCGAATCCCTTCGACGGCCTCGGCGGCCAGGCCCATCTTCCGGGCGATGGCGCAGGCGAGTTGCGCCACCCGCTGCTGATGGCCGGCCGTGTAAGGGTCGCGGATCTCCACCATCAGGGTCATGGCGCCGATGCTGGCTTCGAGAATGGCGCGGATCTCGGCCGTTTTTTGTTCGACTTTGCGTTCGAGCAGCAGATTTTGGGAAATCAGTTGCCGTCGCATCTCTTCCAGGGAGAGATGGGTGCGCACGCGGGCCATGACTTCCGCGGCCTGAAAGGGTTTGGTGATGTAGTCCACCGCGCCCAGTTCGAAGCCGCGGGTCTTGTCGCCGGTTTCGCTCATGGCGGTGATGAAGATCACCGGAATGGCGGCGGTTTGCGGATCGGCTTTCAGCCGCCGGCACACCTCATAGCCGTCCATCTCGGGCATCATGATGTCCAGCAACACCAGGTCCGGTTTCTGTCTGGTCGCGAATTCCAGGGCCTTGGGTCCGTTCTTGGCAATGCCCAGGCGGTGCTCGGCCTTGAGGGTATTGACCAGCAGGTCGATGTTGGTGGCGTTGTCATCGACGATCAGGATCATCGGACGGGAATCGTTGGCGGCATTTTCGGTCATTAACTTATCTTTCGAAGTATTTCCAAAGCCTGATCGTAGTCATAGCGGCCGACCTTCGCTTCGAGCGCCGCCAGCGTTCCCTTGTCCATCCGCCCCGCCGGGAGCGCCTGCCGGCCGACGGCCGCCATAATCGGCGCAATCTGTTCCGGATCGGCGCGATCGAGGGCTTCCATGAGCTGCGCCAACAGGGCCTCGAAGGCCGGTCCGCCGAGGTCGGAGTGCGCAGCGACCGGCGCCTCGGTGGCCGGCGCCGCCAGGGATTGAATCGACGCCAGCACTGGCCCCAGGGCGCACTCTACTTTCCGGACCAACCCTTCCAAATGGGAGCGATCCATGTCCGTCGGCGTGCTCCGGTGGGCGGCATCTTCGAGCATATGCGCGGCGGCCCGCAGATCGTGGGCCCCGATGTTGGCCGCGCTGCCCTTGAGGCTGTGGGCCAGTTGGCGCAGGCTCGCGGGGTCGCTATCGGCCAGTGCTTGTTTCAGCTTTTCGGCGCTCTGCCGGTTATCGGCCAGAAACCCTGCCAGAATGTGCGCGAAGGTGACCGGATCGAGCTTCAAGGCCGCCAGCGTCGGCCCGATCTCGATCCCCGGAAGGCGGTCCGGAAGCGTCCCGGCGTCGGGAGCGGGCGCCGCGTCTTCTTCCTCTTCCGGTGCCGGCTCCGCTGAAATATCCGCGCGGGAGCGCAACAGCCGGAACAGGGTTTGAAACAGGCGGTCCTGCTGGATGGGCTTGGAGACGTAGCCGTCCATGCCGGCTTCCAGACACTTCTCTTCGTCGCCTTTCATGGCATGCGCCGTCATGGCGGCAATGGGAAGCGAACGGCCCTGGGGCAATTGCCGAATCGATTGCGTGGCCTCGTAGCCGTTCATTATAGGCATTTGAATATCCATCAGCACGGCATCGAAGGTTTCGTTCTTGACGGCCTCGACGGCCGCCTGGCCATTGGCGACGATGGTCACCACGATGCCGGCCCCTTCCAGAATGGCCTGGGCCACCTGCTGGTTGGTGGGATTGTCTTCGGCTACCAGAATGCGCGCGCCTTTCAATGGCTTGCGGTACATGGACGCGCGGGTGGTAAATTGCTTTTTACGGACTCCGCTTTTGAGGCCCTCTTTGCCGAAACCGTCCATGATGGCGTCGAAAAGCGTGGAGGGATAGATGGGCTTGGTCAGGAATCCGTTGATGCCCGCTTTTTCCGCTTCGAGGCGCTGTTCGTCGCCGCCGAAGGCCGTCATCATGATGATGGGCATGGTCAGGTTCAGCTCCCGGCGGATTTTCCCGGATGTCTCGATGCCATCCATCCCCGGCATCTTCCAGTCCATCAGGATCAATTCGATGGGATCGTTGCGCAACATATTGTCTTCCAGGCGCTGCAGGGCTTCGGCGCCGGAGTCCAGGGTCTCGACCCTGAAGCCCATGGACTCCAGCATCTTGCGCATGACGACGCGGCTGTCGGCCAGATCGTCGACCACCAGGACGTTCAGCCCCTCGATATCCGGCGGAAGCACCTGCCTGGCGGTCCGCATGTCGGGCGGACGATCGAGATGCACCGAGAAGAAAAAAGTACTGCCTTTTCCCAGCTCGCTCTCCACCCCGATCTCGCCGCGCATCAAGGTGACCAGTTGTTTGCAGATGCTCAGCCCCAGGCCGGTGCCCTCGTACTTGCGGGTGGACGACGTGTCGCCCTGGCTGAACGGCAGGAAAAGCAAATCGCGGTACTCCGGAGCGATGCCCACGCCCGTGTCTTTTACCGTAAAGTTTAAAATGACTTCGTCCGGCGTCGGGGCCTGGGCCGCTTTCACGCTCACCAGGATCACGCCCCCCGCTTCCGTGAATTTGACGGCATTGCTGACCAGATTGGTCAGAATCTGCTGCAAGCGCAAGGGGTCGCCTTTGAGCACCTCGGGCGTATCCGGATCGCAATCCACCAGCAGTTCGATCCCCTTTTCGGCCGCTTTGCTGAAGAACTGCTCCATGACCCGGTCGAAGACTTCGTTTAACCCGAAGCTCCGTTCTTTGAGTTCGAATTTGCCGGCCTCGATCTTCGAAAAATCGAGAATGTCGTTGATGATGCCCAAGAGCGAGTAGGCCGAACTATGGATGATTTTCAGATAGTTCTCGATTTTTGGCGGCAGTTCTTCGGCCAGCGCCAAATCGCTTGCGGCAATGACGCCGTTCATGGGCGTGCGGATTTCATGGCTCATATTGGCCAGGAACTCGCTCTTGGCCCGGGTGGCGGCTTCGGCCAGCTCCTTGGCCTTTTTCAACTCGCGGTCCTTTTCCTTGCGCAGGTCGATTTCGGCTTTCAGGCGCGCGTGGGAGTTTCGGACGCGCCGGTTCAGGCGCAGGACGACCCCGGTAAAGACGGCCAAGGTGCAAAAGGCGATCACCGCCAGGATGATCCATGGCCCGTATTTCTTCAACACGTCCGCGAAGCTGATTTGCCCCAGATCTTCGTAAGGGCCGACTTTCAAGACCTTCAAGCAGTCATGAACCGGTTGATAATTCAAGGGGATGGTCCAGCCGGCGCTGCCTGCCGCCTTGGCGGCCTGCGCATCGGCCGGCATCTGCAAAAGGGCCACGGCCACTTTTTCGGCCAGGTCGTCCGGGATATGCTTCAGGCTGGCCATGGGCCAGCCCGGATATTCGCGGGTCGTGCAGTAATACGAGGAGGGCTCTTCCGTGGGATGCAGGCGCGGAAAGACATAAAAATCGGCCAAGTCGATCTTGCCCTCGGCACTGAGATCTTCCAGCGTGCCCGTTCGCACCGTGCCCGCATCGATCAGGCGGTCGCGCACCGCATACACCACCTGGTCATGGGTTTCGCTAAAACGCAGCGCCTTGAAATCGCGGTACGGGTCGATTTTATTTTCCTTGAATTCCCGCCAGGCCATGAGCCATCCGCCCAGTGAGGCTTCGGAAACCGCCATGAAGGACTTGCCTTTAAGATCGGCGAGGGAGCGGATCTCCTTGCGATCGCCGCGGCAGAAAATGACACCGCCGTATTGGGCATACACCCCGCCGTCGCGCCGCTCCTTGAGCGTGACGATGCGTTTGGCCTGAAACCAGTACTCGATCCCCACATAAAAAGAAGAATTGGCCAGGATGAAATCGACTTCGCCGTATTTGGCCGCGGCGTAGATCTGGTCGTGGGAAAGGGGCACGATGGAAAAACGTTGGCCGGCGATCTGCCGGGTGAGGTACTCCGCCGTCGGCGACCAGAGGGTCAGGCATTGTTCCGGTCCCCGGATGGCCAGAACCCCGATTTTAAACGGCGCGTCTTGACCCCAGGCAATACCCGCGGGCATCGCAGTGAAAAGCAAAACCAGAAAAAGCAACGCCCAAAACAAATTGCGCCGCGTCTTGTCATTTTCAAACTGCTTACCGTTCATGACGACCGCCTGAATTATTGTTAATGGTATACCCACCGGCCTGAAAAATAACAAGGCGGAATCGGAAGTTGACCGCAAGGGCGCCGGAGGGCTACATTCCTTGGATTAGCGCAACGTCCACCCACCCCAACCCCCCAAAGGAGGCCAGACCATGCCGGACACCACGCGGCCGCTCAGTCAAGAGGAGCGCGAACGGTTCAATTTCCTCAACCAGGAAAACCTCGCGTTTTTGATGAATCGCTACAACCGGGTCAACCGCTGGGTGATCGCCGACATGGTGCGCCGCAGCGCCTATCACTACCCGGACAAGGTGGCCCTGATCTTCGGCGAGCAGCGCCTGACCTACGCCCAACTGGAAGCGGCCGCCAACCGCACGGCCAACGCCCTGGCAGGCTTGGGCGTTCAAAAATACGACCGCGTGGCCATCCTGGCCCACAACACAATCCACCACGTGCTCACCTGGCTGGGCTGCTGTAAACTGGGGGCGGTCTATCTGGCCATCAACTACCTGCTGCGCGGCAAAGACATCACCTACTGCCTCAACCACTCGGAGAGCAAAGTTTTCATCGTCGAGGACGCCCTCTATCCCCTGGTCGCCGAGGTGCTGGACCAGATGCCCACGGTCCAAGCCCTGGTGTGGTCCGACCAGGGCGCCGGCCAGCCGCCCGTGGACCGCCGCTTCCTGGCCTTTGACGCCTGGATGGCCAAAGCACCGGCCAGCGAGCCGGACGTATTGCTGCACATCGAAGACCCCTGCCAGATGACCTACACCAGCGGCACCGAATCCCTGCCCAAAGGCGTGATCATCAGCAACCAGGCCCTGCTGGCCCAGTACATGGGCGCCATCATCGACGGCGGCTATGCCACCAGCGACATCAACGTCAACGCCCTGCCCATCTACCACTGCGCCCAGCGCGACGTCTTTTTGAACCCCATCTTTCTCACCGGCGGCACCAACATCCTGATGGCCCCGGACATCGGCCAGATCCTGGCCACCATCGACCGCCACCGGGCCAACATGTTCTTCGCCCCGCCCACGGTCTGGATCGGCATCCTGCGCCACCCCGAATTCGACCGCCACGACCTCACCTGCCTGACCAAATGCTACTACGGCGCCTCGATCATGCCCGTGGAAGTCCTGAAAGAGCTCATGGCGCGCCTGCCCGGCTGCAAGGTCTACAACTACTACGGCCAGACCGAACTGGCCCCCTACCACACCATTTTAAAAGCCGAAGACGCCCTGGCCAAACTGGGCTCGGCCGGCATGGCCGGCCTGAACATGGAGACCCGCCTGGAAGACGCCGAAAACAAACCCATCGCCGAACCCG
>JAKAFO010000029.1 GCA_021819735.1 Deltaproteobacteria bacterium | reverse complement strand
TCTCGTTGAAAAGGCAAGCGGAACGCCACCTGGACATATCGATGAGAGCAGCGTTGCCAGCCAAAAAAAAAGTCACCGACAAGCAGCTTCTTGCCGCCACCTATCGCTTCCTTTCCATTTCTAACAATATATCCAAAGAAATCGATACATTGAATGAATTCGTGCGGGCGATTAGAGAGGTCACCGGCTGCGCGGCGGCGGGCATCCGGATGTTTAATGAGCACAAGCTCCTCATCTACGGCGCCCAGAGCGGATTCAGCACCGAATTTTTGAAGGAGGAGGCCACCCTTTCCCTCACCGAGGACCATTGCCTCTGCACCATGGTGTTTCTCCAGAAAACAACGCCCGGGAAGCCTTTTTTCACCGCCGCCGGCGCCTTCCACAGCAATGACCTGGGTGATCTATCCCAGACCGACGACTTCAAGGGCCTGTGCCCCCAGCGGGGCATCTGTGTCAAGACTGGCTTTCGCACCATGGCGCTGTTGCCCGTGCGCGCCCGGGATCAGGTCTTGGGCATCATTCACATTGCCGATCCTGAGCCCGGCCGCCTGCCGCTCAATTTGCTAGAGCTAATGGAGTATGCCGCCGCCCAGCTCGGCAGCGCTATCGAAAAGGCGCGCGCTCGGGAGATGCTCGAGCGCTCCAATGAATTTCTCGAAAGCGAAGTGAAGCGTCGTACGACCACACTGCAGCAAGCCTATGATCGACTGCAGATCCAGATCACCCAGCGTCTCTCCGCCGAGATCGAGCTGGCCCATAACTGGCACCTGCTCCAGCAGGTGTTCGACGGAATCATGGAGCCCCTGGTATTGCTGGATGAAAAATCGAATGTAACCATGGTCAACACGGCGGCCCAGGCTTATTACAATGTTGACCAGTTGACACCGTTGACCAGTCGGCCCTGCTACGAGGTCTTGCGCGATGGCGACACCTTCTGCCCCAATTGCCGCATCCCGGCAGCGGTCCAAGAGGGGCGCCTCCTGGAGTTCGAACGCCCGGGGCTCAACGATCCGAATCGCCTTGAAGCCGTCTCGGTTTATCCCATCAAAAAGGGTGAGCACCTGCAGGGGGCCATCGTGCGTATCCAGGATATTACCGAGGCGCGGGAGATCGAGCGAAAGGTCAACGCCCTGAAAAGCAAGGCCTCCATGGGCATGCTGGTCTCCAGCGTGGTTCATGAGATTAAAAATCCAAACAGCTTCATAGCCTTCAACATCTCCGTCCTGCGGGAGTATATCGAAGCGATCCTGCCGCTGCTCGACCGTCACGCCCAGACCGATCCCGATTTCGAAATCAGCCACCTGCCTTATGCCGATTTTCGCAAGGATGTCTTCAAGCTGCTCGACACCGTGGAGCATGGTAGTCGGCGCATCGACGCCTTTCTTAAAAACCTCAAAGGCGCCGGAGAAAACGGTCCCGAATTGAAAGTCTGCCTATTCTCCCTGCCCCGGCTCATGGACAACATTCTGGCCATGATCCGCCGTCGAATCGAGACAAGCGTTAAAACCTTCCATGTGGAAGTGGACCCGCACCTCGACGAAATGTACAGCGATCCGGGCATCCTCGAGCAGGTGATCGTCAATCTCCTGATCAACGGTATTCAATCCATGGACAAAGGCGATTCCTATCTCGGACTGAAGGTCAAACCGATCGAACACGATCCCTTCAGCGTCTCCATTGTCGTGGAGGACAATGGCAGCGGCATGGATCAGCAGATGCTCAACCGTATTTTCGAGCCATTTTACTCCACCAAGATAGCCGAAGGGGGCACCGGCCTTGGGCTGTACGTCTGCCGCAACCTGGCCCTCGCCCTTGGTGGGCGCCTGGAGGTCTTCAGCGAAGTGGGCCTGGGCAGTCGCTTCACCCTGGAGCTGCCCCTGGATTCCCGGGCGGGCTGTGCCGACCGACGCCGCAGGCCGCGGAGTCGTTCGCGAACCCATTGAATATGAACCAGTTCGTCAATTGAATTTACGGAGTCATCCCCCCCATGCAAAGTCGAATTGTCGTGATCGATGATGAGTTGGATTTCCTGGACAGCATCCGCCGGGGCCTGGTTACTTCGGGGTTTCAAAACGTAGAGCTGGAAGCCGACCCCCTGGTGGTGATCCGCAAGCTCGAAGAAGACGATGTGCTGTATGATGTGGCCCTCATCGACATCACCATGCCGGGGGTTTCCGGCATCGAGCTGCTGGAGCGCTTCAAGGAGATCAGTCCCCAGACGGAGTGCATCATGGTCACGGCCATCGATGAGGCCCGCGTGGCCGTGGAGTGTCTGCGCAAGGGTGCCTATGACTACCTGGTCAAACCCATCTCTAAGGAGGATCTGATTGTCTCCCTGAACCGTGCCCTGGAACGCAAGCGCCTGGTGGACATCCTCAATATGACCAAGCGGGGCAAGGCGCCGGAACTCTCCAGACCCGAAGCCTTCGCCGATATTGTCACCGGCGACACCACCATGTACAAGATCTTCAAGGAGGCCGAACTGCACGCCCAGAGCAACGTGCCGGTGCTCATCAGCGGCGAAACCGGTACGGGCAAGGAGCTTTTGGCGCGGGCCGTGCACCGCGCCAGTCCGCGCGCCCACCGGCTCTACACGCCGGTCAACATGGATGCCCTGGACAGCAACCTCTTCGCGGCTGAATTCTTCGGCCACGTCAAGGGCGCCTTCACCGGTGCCCAGAAGGACCGCGCCGGCTACCTGGAGGAGACCCACCGCGGCACTCTCTTTCTGGACGAGATTGGGAACCTGCCTCTGGACTTGCAGGGCAAGCTGTTGCGCGTGCTGCAAAACGGCGAGTTCATCAAGATCGGCGCCAGCCGGCCCCAGCGGGTGGATGTGCGTTTCATCGCCGCCACCAATGCCGATCTGGAAAAACTCATCGTCCAGAAGCGTTTCCGCAAGGATCTCTACTACCGCCTGCGCGGCGGATGGCTGCACCTGCCGCCCCTGCGCCAGCGCAAGGAGGATATCGCTCTGCTGGCCGAGCATTTTGTCCGCTCCGCCGGTGATGGGGACGGCAAGCAAAGAATCGCACCGGATGTGATGGCGCTTTTGATGAACCATTCCTGGCCCGGCAACATCCGCGAATTGAAGGCCGTGGTGGAGTCGGCCCTGAACTTGAGTCAGGGCCGTCCCATCGCGCCGGAGCACCTGCCGGAGCACCTGACGCGCCGCGCTCTCAAGGCCAAAAAGAGCGTGGCCGCCGAAGGCGGCGTTACGGCCATGGCGGAGGTGGAAAAGCGCCACATCCTCAGGATCTACAACCAGGCCGAGCAGAACAAATCGGAAGCGGCGCGCCTGCTGGATATCAGTCTGAGCACCCTGCGCCGCAAGCTGGAGAGCTACGGGGTAGAGTGAGGCCGATCTCCTGCCCGCTGGGTCATTTTGGGCTGTTCCATTTTGACACGATGCGCTCAATCCTCTGAAACCATTCAATAACCATCCTCCGAAGGGTCAATTTGAAGTGGCGCCGGCCCGCTTCAGTGCCCGCCAGGATGGCCCTTCCTTGCTCCGCGGTTTGCGGTAATCGGAATAATATCAACTTTTTCGAATTGTTATCTATGTGCGGGATGGCCCGGCACGCAAATTGATAAGTTAGGGTCAAACTTATCAACGCCTCAGGGCATCCAACATTCAGGGAGGAGGAAGACATGAAGACGCGCAATTTATTATATTCAGTGGCTGCAAGCCTGTTATGCCTGGCCATGGCGGCTACCGCGGCGGCAGTTCCGATCACGCTGCAGGAAGCTTTTTTAGGCACCAGGGGCGACGGCACCTATTTCTCCCTGGCGGAGACAACCGTGGCCCAGAACATATACGGAACGGGAAACCGGGCTCTTTTTAATTTCGACCTCACCGGCTCGGGGGGCAGCGCCCAGCTCTTGTTGGGAAACACGCCGATTGGCGAAGCGCTGATGCCCTCCGCCGATGAAAGTGCTTACGATCTCGCGCTCTATGACACCCCCTATCTGGCCTATGTCGATTTCTTCATCTCCGACTGGTTGTTTGAGTTCACCAATGGTGTGGTTCAGGAGCGGGTGCGCATCGATATCGAATCGGGCGCTCTGGTCCGAAACGCCACCTTCGCTCTTGAAAATGACGCCGACGGCAGCCGGCGGGTGCGGGTCGACCTGGCGGCCGCGGGAGTGCTCGATCTCCTTTTTGACGGCCAATTGATGGCCATGGCCATCGCCCCGGCTTTCGGCGATGTGTACAACACCTTCACCATCGACCGCGTAGTGCTATACGCCGAAGCAGCCCCCGTGCCCGAGCCGGCCACCATGCTGCTGCTGGGCACCGGCCTGGCCGGCCTGGCTGCCTTCGGGCGACGCCGCGCCAATACCAAGAAACCCTGATCGCCCACCACCCCCGCCCTCCTGCGGTCCCCTCTCAATACCACCCGCCGCCACGCCCGTGGCCGCGCGGGTGGTTTTTTTTGCCCGCGCCCCCTTGCCCGCCTGGTGCAATCTGAAATCAGGACCGCCTGCTTCATTTTGATACAATTCAACCCGCAAATCTTTGAAAATCGGCCTTTGCGCCTCGCCACCCGTATCAATTTGAAACAGCCACACTGGCCTCCCGGCTCGCTTCGCAATGCTTCCTAAAATTGTATATCATTCCGATATTAATCAAATAATGAAAATGGGTAGTCCCTGGCACAGAGCTTGATATTCCCATCTGCGAAGTCACGCTTTTCCGAATCAGCCGAAGGCACCCCCGGATGAGACGATCGCTCATCCCCAATTTTTTCCTTACTCGAAAGGGAGGAGACCATGAAGAATCCAACCCCCATCCGTACCGCAAGTACCGGCCGGACATCCGGCAATCAGTGGTTCTGGGCGATCGGCGCGTTGCTGGTGTCCATGCTGCTGCTTACCACTGGCGTCCAGGCCCAGACCGTGAATTTATCCGTAACCGGCTCCGGCGGCGGCGCTATTACGGCCTATCGCTGGACCATAGAAGAAGATCAAACCTACCACCACGATCCCGCCAATCCTAACCAGGTCGACATTCTCGGCCACAACTTCCACCGCAGCTACATGCCGCTGACGGCGGTCGGCCGGTTGCCGTTCGATCCGACCCAGGCCGGGGAAGTGGAGTTAGGCGCGCTGGATTTGGACCCCAGCAAGCACTACTTCATCTCCGTGTTGCCCACCCAACTGGGCAGTTACGCCATGGGCGGCGCACCCATCGCGCCGGGGCAGACCAACGTCAGCATCACCCTGACGTCGCTGCCCACCCCCACGGCTCAGATTTCGGTCTTCGTCTTCGAAGACAATCATCCCATCAACAACACCCCCGACTTGCCCCAGGAACAGGGTTTGGCCGGCTTTGAGATCGAGCTGGCCGAGGCCGGCGGCCGCTACGGCGCCAATGGCGGTCCGGTGACCCAGGACGCCTTCGGCAACCCAGTGGTCAACTCGGCCCTGGACGGCGTCAACGATCCGGGCCAGGACGCCACGCGCGGCCGCATCGTCACCAATGAGTTCGGCATAGCCGTGATCAAGAACCTGCCTCCGGCCAAGTACGGCCTGACCGTACGCCAGCCGCTCTCCTCGCCGGGCGGCCCCTGGATCCAAACCAGCACCATCGAGGGCAGCCCCACCATCGATGCCTGGGTAAAGGGCAACGAGCCGGCCTACTTCACTGAATTCGGGCCGGCCGGTCACCACGCCGATTTCGGCTTCGTGCGCATGATGGACGGCTCCCAGGACAACAACGGCGATAACTTTCCCGATCTGAACGGCGCAGCCACGGTCAGCGGCCGGGTGGTCAGCACCCACATGTCGCGACCCCCGGACTATACCTTTGCCGTGGGCCGGCCCTTTCCGGAGTGCTTCGTCGGCTTAAACGACGCCGCCGGTGTAGGCGTCTTCGCCCAGGCGTGCAACGCTGACAGCACCTTCAGCATCGATGGTGTGCCCGACGGCACCTATAACCTGGTGATCTGGGACCGCGCTCTGGATATGGTGTGGGCTACCCAGAGCGTGCTGGTGGAAAACGGCGCTTCCGTGAACATGGGCGACGTGGGGGTCTTCGACTGGTTCGCCCACCTGCGCGGTTCGGTCTTCGCCGACTTGAACGAGAACGGCCGCCGGGACGCCAACGAGCGGGGCATCTTCTCGGCCATCAACCTGCGCTGGCGCGACGGCACGGTTTACGACGCCGGCCCCACGGAACTCAATGGCGACTATGAATTCGCCGAGGTCTTCCCCTTCTTCTCCTGGCTGGTGGCCGAGGTGGATTTTGCCGCTTCGTTAAAAGCCACCGGCATGACCGCCTGGGCAGACCACGGCGGACCGGTGCATCCGGACTTCGGGGACATGAACCCCCAGGATCCGGCCGGCCGCACCGAAACCGGCGAGGTGCTCACCCAGGGCTTCCAGGCCTTCCTCGGTCAGACCAACATCATCGATTGGGGCAAGACGGCCTACCGACCGGGTGAAAACGGCGGTATCTCGGGCATCGTCTTTTACGACACCACCCGGGCCGAAGACGACCCGGAATTCAATGCCGGTGAAACCTGGCAACCGGGCATTCCCCGGGTGCAGATGAACCTATACCAAGATCTGGACTACAACGCCCAGCCCGATGACGTGAATGGCAACGGCAGCTTCGACCCCCCCGATGTCGATATCTTCCCGCTGGAGGATTTCCCCGGTCCCGGGGACACAGACCATAACGGCGACGGCATCTTCGACAACGGTGATGCCTTGGAAGTGGCCTGGACCGACAGTTGGGACGACAATCTGCCCACCGGCTGTCCCGGCGGCGATCCCAGCGACGGTGTCACACCGGCCGATAAGTGCTACGACGGCCTGCGCAACTTCAACCAGGTGCGCGATGCCGTGTTCGACGGCGGCTACGCCTTCGGCGGCTTCAAGGTCGCCACTGGCGAAGGCCTGAGAACGGGCGTCTATATCGTGGAGGTCATGCCCCCGCCGGGTTACAAGGTGGTGCGTTCCCATGATAAAAACGTCGATTTCGGTGAAGATTACACCCCCGGCACTTTGGCCTTGCCGGCCGAATGCGTGGGCCCGGAGTACGTGGTGGCCGATACCTACAGCCTTTTCGAAGATCAAACCGATCCCAACTTCCCCACCCCGACCCTGGCCGGCCAGGCGCTGCCCGATTGTAACCGCAAACGCGTCCTGCTCACTGGCGGCAAGAATGCTCCGGCGGACTTTTTCCTCTTCACCGATGCGCCGGTGTCGGCCCGCATCAAGGGGTTCATCCTGGATGATTTGAGCAACGAGTTCGATCCGGCCAACCCCAACTTCGGCGAAAAGTATGCGCCGCCCAACCTGCCCGTGGCCTTCTACGACTACCAGGGCAACGAGGTCACCCGCGTCTATTCGGACCGCTACGGCAACTACAATGCCTTGGCGCCGTCCACCTTCACCACCAACATTCCCAACCCCAGCGGCATGGCGCCCAACATGCTGATCGCCTGCATGAACGATCCGGGCCCCATCCCCGATCCGGCCGGTACGGGCGAGTTGATCGTGGACCCCAACTATTTGCCCCAGTACAGTCAATTCTGCTACACCTTCCAGTACATGCCGGGCGTCACCACCTACCTGGATACACCGGTGCTGCCCATCGCAGCTTTTGCCGGGCAGAACCAGTACCCGCTGGATTGCGAGTATCCCGACCTGACCCCCATGATCCAGCAGGTGACCAACACCAGCAACACCCTGGGCGGCCCCTATGGCGTGCCGGGCGACATCCTGCGCATCGTCTCGCGCGGGGTGGTGCAGGTGGCCAACCCGCTCTACACGCCCACCAACGGCCAACCCAAAACCATCAGTCGCAACTACAACTTCGGCGGCACCAACAATGCCGGTCGGGTGTTGATCACCAACGCGGCCGGCGTCGAACAACAGCTTGAAATCGTCAGTTGGAGCGCCACCGTGATTCGTGCCCGCATTCCGGCCGGCACCTTCCCGGCCGATTATCAACTGACCGTGGAGCGCGTCGGCGGCGTGCCCGAACCGGTGCAATCCCCCTATGCTGTTACCCTGACGGTGGGGCCGCTCTTCGGCGGACGTAACGTGCTCACTGTGGGCAATTCCGCCGGCTATTCAACGATCCAGGCGGCCATCGATGCCGCCCAGGCCGGCGACCTGATCCTGATCGCACCCGGTGTGTATGAAGAGCTGGTCATCATGTACAAGCCGGTGCAACTGCAAGGCTGGGGCGCCGATCGCGTCGTGATCAACGCGGTCAAACGTCCAGGCGAAAAACTGCAGATGTGGCGCAACAAGATCGCCAGTATTCCCAACATCAACAGCTATCTACTGCCGGGTCAGACCCTGGCCTTCGACCCCCAGGGCAATGAGCCGGCCCTGTTAGTGGAGTCGGAAGGCGCCGGCATTCTGGTCCTGGCGCGCAATGCCAACCCGGCCAACGGCGGCTTCGGCCCCTTCCCGGCGGCGCGTATCGACGGCATCTCCATTACCGGCGCGGATATCGGCGGCGGCATCGTCGTCAACGGCTACGCCAACTATCTGCAAATCGGCAACAACCGCATCTTCGGCAATGAAGGCCACAATGGCGGCGGCATCCAGGTGGGCCATCCCAGCCTGGCCGACGGTCCCTCGGACGCCTTCAATGACTTCGTGCGCATTCACCACAACTGGATTTCGCAAAACGGCAGCCCCATCGGTTACTCCGGCGGCATCGCCGTCTACACCGGCGCCGACAGCTACACCATCGCCGACAACTACGTCTGCGGCAACTTCGGCACCGGCTCGGGCGGCGGCATCGGCCATATCGGCCTGAGCCGCGGCGGCCGCATCCAGGACAACCAGATCCTGTTCAATCAGTCGTTCACCCAGATGCCCATGGATGTGGGCGGCGGCGGCATCGCCATCGAGGGGGCCCAGATCCCAGGGCAGCTCACCCCCGGTGCCGGCAATGTCACCATCGTTTCCAACCATCTACAGGGCAACGTGGCCGGCGCCGGCGACGGCGGCGGTATCCGCCTGGCCTTCATCAATGGCCTGGACGTTGAAAATAGCCCCGGCAACATCAACCAGTGGTACCTGGTGGATGTGTTCAACAACCTGATCCACAACAACGCCGCCGGCAACACCGGTGCGGGACTCGCCCTGCAGGATGCCCTGCGCGTGCGCATCATGCACAACACCATCGCGCACAACGACGCCATGGCCACCGTGGGGGCCCTGGTCTCGGCCACCGCCAACGGCTCCGTGGCTCAGCCCGGTGCGGGCATCGTTTCGCGCTCGCATACCCCGGGCCTGGAGAATGTGATCCAGCGCGCGGCCTCGGCTGGATACTCTCAGCCCCAGCAGTTGCGCAACAACATCGTCTACAACAACCGCTCCTACCAGTGGCAGATCCAAGCCGGCGTGGGCGAGCTCTTGCTGATTCCCGGCATGGACGATCTGGCGGTTATCGGTGCCGCCGGCGTCCTCGATCCGCGCTTCTGCCTGCTGACCGACGAAACCGGCTACCATGCCTCCAACCTGACGGGACCGGGGATCTCCACCGATCTGTTCGTAGCGCCCTACTTCAACGGGGCCACCGACCCGACCGTGCTGATCGCCATTCCGGAAGACGCCACGCCGCTGACTGCGGCGGCCACCGACGAGGGCGGCAACTTCATCGATATCCGCTTCAACCAGCTCTCGCCGGTGGGAGACTACCACATTCTCGGCGGCTCCGCGGCCGTGAACACGGGCGGCGCGGTCAACATCGCCGAACTGGCCCAGGACTACGACGATGACCCCAGAATCCTGGGGGTCGGCAACACCGTCGATATCGGCGCCGATGAGGTGGCGCCCTAACCGCCGGTCAACGTAAGGCCCTTCCGGCAGCGCTCCGGCGCTGCCGGAAAAGGGCCCCGCCACGGATAGACTTTTCAAGGAGGAAATCATGAAAAAAGCACTGTTTAAATATAGGTTGCTGCTTGTCCCGTTGCTGCTGCTTCTGGCCGCCGGTCCGGCGGGCGCCGCCCTCGAGGTGCAGTGTCCCGAAGATCTCGACGGTATCGACGCGGACGGTGACGGCAATCCGGCCAACGACATCGTCTGCATGCACATCACCGGCGGCGACGGCTTCTCCACCATGGCCGACGGCCGGCGCCTGTACATGTTCGGTTTCGGCAATGCCGGTGACCATCAACCCTTGAATCCCACCGGTCCCCCCGTGGAGGCGACGCTGACCAACAAGGCTCTCAAGGCCCAGTTGCCGGCGCCTTTGATCGTCTTGCGCGAGGGCCAGGAGCTCTACCTCACCATGACAAACGTGACCATGGTGATGCGGCCGGACCTGTTCGACCCCCACTCGGTGCACTGGCACGGCTTTCCCAACGCGGCCCCCATCTTCGACGGGCTGCCCGAGCCATCGCCCACGGCCAAAATGGGTGCCAGCTTTACCTACTACTACAAGGCCGCCCATCCGGGCACCTACTTCTACCACTGCCACGTGGAGGCCGCCGAACACATGCAGATGGGCATGATCGGCAACCTGTGGGTCCAACCCAAACAGAACGGCGCCAACATCGGCGGCGCCACGCGTTTTGCCTACAATGACGGCGACGGCGCCACCGGCTACGATGTCGAGTACCCCATCCAGATGACCGGATTCGACTCGGTCTTCCACGATGCCTCGGAAAACATCGCACCGCTGCCCTTTGCCGACATGCAGGACGACTACACCATGATCAACGGCCGGGGCTATCCCGATACCATCAACCCCAACCCCATCAGCAACCAGGCCGACGAGCCCTTCAACGCCCAGACCACGCCGACGATCATCACCGCCAACGCCGGTGACCGCATCCTTTTACGGGTCTCCAATGTCTCCACCACCGACATGTACAGCCTGACCACCACCCTGGGTGTGCCCCTGCATGTGGTGGGAGGCGATGCAGCCTTGCTGCGCGGCCCCAACGGCGAGGACACCTCGTACAAGGTGGGCGTGCTCAACGTGGGCGGCGGCCAGGCCTACGATGTGATCCTGGACACTGCGGGGGTCGCATCCGGAAAGTACTTTCTCTACACCACCAATCTGCAGTTTCTGACCAATGGGGATCAGGAGCGCGGCGGCATCATGACCGAAATCACGATTAACTAGCAAGGAGGCCTGTGATGAAAAACCTAAGAAACCATCGAAAATATGCATGGGCCGCGGGAATGCTGACCGTCTGCTGCCTGTTGATGGCATCCCTGTCCCACGCCGCCATAGAGGGCATTGCCGGTCCCAGCTTCACGCTCACGGCCACCACAGGCTATGTGGTGACCTCCGACGGCGATAGTTTTCTCTTCTGGGGCTATGCCGCCCCCAACAGCAACAACGGCCAGATGCAATATCCCGGCCCGACCTTGATCGTCAACGAAGGCGATGTGGTTACCGTCACCTTGACCAACAGCCTGCCCCAGAACACCTCCATCGTCTTTCCGGGCCAGAAAGTGACCGCCGCCGGCGGTGTGCCCGGTGAGATCGCCCAGGAGGCCGCCCCGGGCGCCCAGGTGACCTACACCTTCACCGCCACCCATCCGGGCACCTATCTGTACCGCAGCGGCACGCGTGCCGATCTGCAGGTGGAGATGGGGTTGCTCGGCGCTCTGATCGTGCGTCCCGCCATGGGCGCCGGCTTCGCCTACAACCACCCCGACACCCAGTTCGACCGTGAGTTTCTGTTGGTGATCACGGAGATGAACCCCACCATCCACCGTTTCACCGAGCTGGGTCTCATGCATTTGGTCAACACTAGTAACAACCGCGCCACCAACTGGTTCGCCAACGGCCGCAATTTCCCCGACAACATGGCCGAACCCCTGGTCCCCTGGCTGCCCAACCAGCCCTACAACTTCGTGCCGCGCATGCATCCGGGCGAAAAGGTGCTGATCCGCAGCGTCGGGGCGGGTAACGACCTGCACCCCTTCCACTACCACGGCAACGACATCGAGGTGATCGGCGTGGATGGCCGCATGCTCAGCACGGGCGCCGGCAGGGGCCCCAACCTGGCCTGGCGCGCCGCCACCCGGCGCACGGTGCCGGGCCAGACCGCCGACGTGATCTGGACCTGGAGCGCCGAAAAACTGGGCTGGGACATCTACGATCATCAGCCCGGCATCGTCTACCCGCGTGCGGACATCAACGCGGCCTGGCCGGGCAGCGTCTGCGACAATTTCGATCCCCTCACCTTCGACCCGGATAACCCGCCGGCCGATCAATTCGTCTTCGACACCTACACCTACGAGTACTGCCCGGATCACGGCGTGCAGTTCCCCGTGATCCTGCCCCAGCGCGACTCGCTCTCCTTCGGCGATTTCTACGCCGGCACCCCCTTCCTGGGCGGCGAGGGCAATCTGGCGCCCGGGGACGCGGGCTTGAACAGCACGGCCGGCTACTTCTTCATGTGGCACTCCCACACGGAGAAGGAGCTGACCAGCAACGACATCTGGCCCGGCGGCCTGGTGACCTTCATGATCGTGGAACACCCGCGCGTCGCCATAGACTGATGAAAGGGAGGATCGACAATGAAAAGATATATCCGCAATCCATGGCTGAAAGTTGTGCTGGCCCTGCTCCTCCTGATCGTCACGACAGGCAGCGCGGGCGCCATCACCTATGATCTCACGGCCGAAGCCGGAACCCTCACCATGCCCGACGGCGCGGTGGTCCCCATCTGGGGCTACCGACTGACCAGCGACCCGGTGGGGTCGGCCAAGGCGCCTGGGCCGGTGATCGACGTGCCGGCCGGAGATTCGACGCTGATTGTCAACCTGACCAACAACCTGCCCACCGGCGAGGCCACCTCGCTGCATATCCTGGGGCAGACCATGACCGCCCCGGGCGCACCGACCTATAACGGCGGCCGGGTCATGTCCTTTGTCAAGGAGACGGCCGCCGGCGCCACCGTGGCCTACCAATGGGACAACTTCAAACCCGGCACCTATCTGCTGCAAAGCGCCACCCATCCGGCGCGTCAGGTGCAGATGGGCCTGTATGCCGCCGTCAAGGCCAACTCCGGGGCCAACCAAGCCTATCCCGGTCTGACCTACGATGCCGAGCGTGTGCTGGTGTTCCATGAAATCGATCCGGATTTTCATAATGCACCCGATACGACCGCCATCGTTCACCGCCATCCCAGGTACTTCCTGATCAACGGCGCGGCCTATCCCAACACCAGCCTGGCCGAGGTAGGCGCCGGCCAGACCGTGCTGCTGCGTTTCGTCAACGCCGGCCTGGAGACTCACGTGCCCCAGATCCTCAACAAGTACCTCACCCTGGTGGCCCAGGACGGCCAGCCCAAGCTCTATAGCCAGGAGGTTTATGGCTTCGAGCTCAATGCGGCCGCCACCATGGATGCCTTGCTGCAGACCGAGGCCGCCGATAATGGCAGCAGCTTTCCCATATACGACGGTCGCGTCAAGCACCTGACCAGCGCGGGCAGCACCTTCGGCGGCATGCTGGTCAAGCTTAACGTGGGCGCGGGCGGACCGCCGGCCGGGGCCGTCACCATCTTGCGGGCACGCTTCAATGCCCCGACCAGCGAATTGCGCGTCTGGGCCACCAGCAGCGACCCGGCCGCTACCCTGACCGTCGACGGCTTTGCTGCCGCTTCCATCACCAGCGCGAATTTTACCGATCCCAATGTGCTCACCGGGGCATACACCCGCCTGTATGTGTCCGGTGTGGCCGCCAATCCAGGCACGGTCACGGTGAGCAGCAGCAGCGGCGGCAGCGCCACCGTGGCGGTGCCCTCGACCATGGACCCCCAGGCCGTGCCCGATGCCTATGCCGTGGATCAGGGGCTGGTGCTCAACGTGGCCGCCGCGGGCCTGCTGACCAATGACCTCAAAGGCGGCTGGCTGGTGGCCGACAACGCCCTGCGGGCGGTGCTTGGGACCCAGGCGGCCAACGGCACGGCCGTCGTGAATCTCGACGGTTCCATCAGTTATACCCCCAACACGGGCTTCAGCGGCCAGGACAGCTTCACTTACGTGGCCCAGGCCTACAATACCGCCAACAACAACCTGCTGGCCGCCAGCGCCCCGGCCGCGGTGACGATCTATGTCAACGCCGCCAACGGCGCCCCCGTGGCCCAGAGCGATACCTACAACGGCACCCAGGGCGTGACGCTCAACGTGCCGGCCCCCGGCGTGCTGGGCAATGACACGGACGCCGAAGGCAGCCCGCTGACCGCGGTTCTGGATACCGGCCCCTCGGCCGGAACCTTGACCCTCGGCGCGGACGGCTCCTTCACCTTCAATGGGCCGGCCGGCAGCCATAGCTTCACCTATGTCGCCAATGACGGGGCAGTCGACAGCGCCCCGGCCACCGTGACCCTCAACATCAACGATCTGCCGGTGGCCGTCGGCGACAGCTATGCCACCGACGAAAACGTCACCCTCAATGTCGCCGCGCCCGGCGTGCTGGGCAACGACACCGATGCCAACCCCGCCGGCGGGGCCTTGACGGCCTCCCAGGTCAGCGGCACGACCCAGGGAATTCTAACCCTCAACCCCAACGGTTCCTTCACCTATGCCCCGGGCTTCAATTTCGCCGGAGCGGACAGTTTCACCTACCAGGTGACGGATGCCCTGGGCGCCATGAGCGCCCCGGTCACGGTGAACCTCACGGTCAACAACGTGGGCGACACGGTGACCATCACGCGCCTGCGCTGGCGCAACAACAACACCGCCGTGCGCATCCTGGCCACCTCCAGCGCGCCGGCCGGCTCGGCGGTGCTCAGTGCCTTTGCCAACTTCAGCACCGGCACTCCCCAGGCCCTGGGCACGTTGACCTACAACGCGGCCGCGGCCGAATACCGCGCGACGAAATCGTTCAATACCGCGCGCGGTCTGCCGGTCAGCATCACGGTGACCAGCAACCAGGGCGGCAGCGACACCCGGCCGATCCCGTACAACTAAATCTACCTGTAAAACGGCACGATGTCCCGGGTTCGCCCGGGGCATCGACCCAAGGAGGAACATCATGAGAGCACAATCCATAAGCGGTATCCGGCGATCATGGCGATGGTCGGCCTGTTTGGCCCTGGCGGCCTTTCTGGTAGCCGGCTGCAGCAGCATTCGCCAGGTGGCCGTCCAGGAGCAGATGGATCAACTGGAGGCCCAGTGGGGGATTCGCCCCGTGGCCCTCAGGCTGGTGGGCGGGGAGCACTTCATCGATTTTCGCTACCGCGTCACCGATCCCCAGAAGGCCGTCACCCTGCTGAGCCGCAACAACAAGGCTTACCTGATCGATGAGCACAGCGGCCGGGTGCACAATGTCCCCGTGACCAAACTGGGCCCCATGCGGGCATCGGCCATCGAGCCCAAGGCGGACCGAAATTATGTGGTGATCTTCGGCAACGGCGAGAAGATCTTGCACAAAGGCAGTCTGGTCACCGTGGTCATCGGCGATTTCCGCGCCGAGCACCTCCAGGTAATGTAATCAGCAACCACTATGACTTTTTAATCGGCGCCGCCCGCCGCTTCTTATCCAGCAACGGGCGCCAAAGGAGGCGCTATGAAATCTTCCCAATGGTCGATTGTATTCATTCTGCTCATGGTGCTGGCGGCGTATCCGGCTGCGGTGACTCCCGCCGCGGCGGGCGAGATCGCCCCGGATCTGGCGGCGGTCATGGCCGGGGCGGCCCCCGACGAGCAGATCCCCGTCATCGTGCAACTGCAAAACCGCGTCAACGTGCGGCAGTTCAAGCAATTCAAGAAACAGTTGCGGCGCAATAAATTGATCAAGGCCTTGAAGCAGCAGGCCGCCGCGGACCTGCCGGCCCTGGAGGCCGCCCTGGGCGGCCGGAAGGCCGGTTTGCGCCAGTTGTGGCTGATCAACGGCGTGGCCCTCAAAGCCGATCCCCAGGTGATCCGCAAGCTGGCCGATCTCAAGGCCGTGGCCTCGATCCGCCTGGACGGCATCGTCACGCTGGCCGATCCGACGCCCACGGGCAGCGGCACGGCCTCCTGGAACATGGCCATGATCCAGGCCGATCTGCTGTGGTCCCAGGGCTATGCGGGTCAGGGCGTGGTGGTGGCCGGCATGGACACCGGCGTGGACGCCCAGCATAACGCCCTGGCCGCAAGCTTCAGGGGCGGGGCCAACTCCTGGTTCGATCCCAACGGCCAGCACGCCACTCCCTTTGATGCCGACGGCCACGGCACCCAGACCATGGGCGTCTTGGTAGGCGGCGACGGCATGGGCGTGGCCCCCCAGGCCCAATGGATCGCCGTGAAGATTTTCGATGATGCCGGTACGGCCACCTTCAGCGGCATCCACAGCGGTTTTCAGTGGCTGCTCGACCCGGACGCCGACCCGGCCACCGACGATGCCCCCGACGTGGTCAACAACTCCTGGGGCTTTCACAGCCTGGTCAACCAGTGCATGACCGAGTTCGAGCCCGATATCGCGACCCTGCGCGCGGCCGAGATCGGCGTGGTGTTCGCCGCGGGCAACAGCGGTCCGGCCGCCTATACCAGCCTCAGCCCCGCCAACAACGCCGGCAGCCTGGCCGTGGGCGCCCTGGACAACAATGCCCAGGTGATCCCCATGAGCAGCACCGGCCCTTCGGCCTGCGGCGGCGGCCTCTATCCCCAGCTCACGGCGCCGGGTTTCTCCATCTACACCGCCGGCCTGACCTATGGCGGTATTTTCCCGGACATGAGCACCTATGCCAGCGGCACCTCGCTGGCCGCTCCCCACATTGCCGGCGCCATGGCGCTCTTGCTGAGCGCCTCGCCGACGGCAACGCTGGCGGAACTGGAGCAGGCCTTGTGGAACAGCGCCCTGGATCTGGGGCTGTCCGGCGCCGATGACAGCTACGGCCACGGCCTGGTGCAAGCGGCCGCTGCGCTGGATCTGCTAGGTGGCGGCACCCCGCCTCCCGATCCCCCCGTCGATCCGCCGCCGGTGGACCCGCCGGCACCGGTATGCATCGACAACGACAACGACGGCTTCTTTAGCGCCGGGAGCGACCCGGTTTGCGGCCAGCCAGTGGATTGCGCCGACAGCAATCCGGCGGCCTACCCCGGTGCCCCCGAAATCGTCAAGGACGGCATCGATCAGGATTGCAACGGTTATGACTTGACTATCGCGATCACCCGCGCAATCTATAATACAAGTAACGATCAGGTCGTCATTTGGGCCACCAGCACAGCCGGTGCGGCCGCGAACCTGAGTGCCGATATCCCGGGCATCGGCGTGACCGCATTGACCTGGAACAGCACCCAGAAGCGCTGGCAGAAGTCGGTGGGCAAGGCTCTTCGCAAGGGCTTTAACCCCGCCGCCCCCGGCATGGTGCGCGTATTCGGCCCCGAAGGCGAACGCTCGGCGCCGATTGTCATCAAGTAAATGGCTTCTAATAAACCCAGACGCCGGACCGGTGGCCGAAGGGCCATCGGGTCCGGCCGTCCCATGCCGCCAATTGAATCTGCATGCGCAAATGCAGCCCCCCCTTGCCTGGCGCCCAAGTAACAAAGGAAGGGTAGGTGATACCATGACAGAAGAACGCCGCAGACTCCCCCGACTCCACCCAAGCAAAGACATGATCATGACCTTTGACTGCAAAGGGCCCATCTTGGGCCGCATTCACAACATTTCCACCCTGGGGGTCTGCATGGAATACTTCGGCGCCCCCTGTATCGCCCTCGAGGGCGAAACCACCGTTAAAATCGCCAACGACCTGCAGAGCGACATCGTGGTGGAAGGGCTGCCCTGCCGGCCCGTTTACGACATCCCCGCGCTCTCCAGCGAAGCCACCTTCAGCGGAGGGCCGATGCGCCAGTGCGGCTTCGAGTACGGCCAGCTCAGCCCGGCGGTGCGCGAGGCCATCCGATGGTTTGTCGCCCTGGTCAAGTAGGGCATGTCATTGGCAAGCATCAAACCCCAACGATCGGAAAGGAGCATTATGAAAAGAAAGCGTATTTCGGCCCTCGTGATTGGCGTCTTAGTAGCCGCCTTGTTTGCACTTCCGACCATCTCCCTGGCTGGCGACGACATCGCCGCCCATCCCAGTTGCCCCCTGTGCGGCATGGACCGGCACCAATTCGCCCATTCGCGCGTGCTGGTGTCCTTCGAGGACGGATCGCAGTTCGGCGCCTGCTCCCTGCACTGCGCGGCCCTGGAGTTGGCCTATCATCCGGACAAGGCGCCGGTGAAAATCGAGGTCGCCGACCTGCAGGGCAAGCAATTGCTCGACGCCGAAAAAGCGGTCTGGGTCATGGGCGGCAACAAACCGGGGGTGATGACCGCCAACGCCAAATGGGCCTTCGCCGACGAGGCGGGCGCCAAGGCTTTCATCGCCGCCAACGGCGGAAAGCAGGCCGATTTCGAAACGGCGATCTCCGCGACCTATGCCGACATGTACCAGGACACCAAGATGATCCGCGAAAAACGCAAGCAGATGAAGCAAATGAAGATGGAAAAAGGGGGCCAGGGCAACATGGCCCACGGAATGAAACACGAATAGCAACGGGTGCAAGGATATGTTCACCACAGAGGCGCAACGCTCGCAAGGCAGAAGCATAAGGCCATTGCGCCTCGTCATTGTTTGCAGCCTGGTGTTGCTATTCGCTGCAACGGCATTTGCCGACGAAGCGATGCCCGCCCCCCATCCCGGACCGAACGACAAGTGCCCGGTATGCGGCATGTTCGTTGCGCGCTACCCCGATTTCATCGCATCGGTGCGCTTTACCACAGGCGCCCTCTTTTTCTTCGACGGGGTCAAGGACATGTTCAAGTTTCTCCATGATCTCGCGGCTTACGCCCCAAAGCTGCACAAGGAAGATATTGCGTCCATGCAGGTCACCGAATATTATGACATGCATTCCCTGGACGCCCGGATAGCCTACTATGTGATGGGCGGCAATGTGCTGGGTCCCATGGGGCATGAGCTGATCCCCTTTAAATCGGAGCAGGACGCGCAGCAGTTTTGCAAGGACCACGCCGGGCGCCGGATCGTGCGCTTCGGCGAAGTGACGCCCGCCCTGATCCAACAATTGGACCGTTGACCCCATGCGCGCATCCACCTTCTATCTCGGCTTGACGGCGGCCGCTCTGGCCGTGGCGATGGCCCTGCTGCAGATCCATCCGGCCGTGTCGCGTCCGGTTGTCCAGCGGCGCATGGCCCTGGAGCGGCAGATGGTGGCCAGCCTGGGCTTGACCGATCTGTGCCTCTTCGGCGAGGCCGGCTACACCCGGCACCCAACCCTGGCCGATGGCTTCGCACCTTTTCAGAACCACCCCGCGGCCCTCTCCCATTTTCCTTCCGAGAGCTGGCTGGCGACCCCGGACCATCTCTCCCTCGAACCGATCCGCCCCGATGAGGAGCGCCGGCCATGAGCATCACGGTGTGGTGGCGCCGCCAACGCGATTTCATCGACTTCTGTCTGGCCTCGCTCTTGCGGCGCAAGGTGAAGAATCTCTCCCTTCTGGCGGTCTATGCCCTGATCATCTTCGGCTTTACTTCGGTGCTCTTCTTCGCCGAGGCCCTGAAGCAGGAAGCGGTCTTCATTTTGCAGGACGCCCCGGAGATCGTGGTACAGCGCATGCAGACAGGCCGCTATATGCCCATTCCCCGTCAGTACGGCGAGGCCATCGCCGAGATTCGCGGCGTGCGCGCGGTGACCCCGCGATACTGGGGCTATTACTTCCATCCGGCCGCCAAGGCCAACTACACCGTCATGGCCGACCCGCAGGGTACGCTCGCCCAGGGCCAGGCGCGCATGGGTGTCACCGCGGCGCTGGTCTGGTCCGCGGTGCCCGGCGGTTCGATCGTCTTCAAGGGGCATGACGGGGAGATTGCCACCTTGACGGTGGCGGAGCTGCTGCCCGCCACCACCGAGCTGCTCAGCGCCGATCTGATCGTCGTGCATCCCGCCGATTTTGCCGCCATCTTCGGCCTGGAGGCCCATCTGGCCACCGATTTGAGCGTGGCCGTGCGCAACCCCAAGGAGGTCCAGAAGGTGGCCGAAAAGATCGTGCAACTCCTGCCCGACGCGCGACCCGTGCTGCGCGAGGAGATGATCCGCACCTACGGCGCGCTCTTCGACTGGCGCAGCGGCTACATGCTGGTGATGCTGGGCGGGGCCCTGCTGGCCTTCTTCATCTTCGCCCTGGACAAGGCCACCGGCCTGAGCGCCGAGGAGCGCGCCGAGATTGCCATCCTCAAAGCCGTGGGCTGGGATACCGCCGATGTGCTGACGCTCAAGTTCCATGAGGGGCTGATCGTCTCCCTGTCGGCCTTTCTACTGGGGGTGGTGGGCGCCTATCTGCATGTCTTCTTCGCCGACGGGCTGCTCTTTGCCCAGGCCCTCAAAGGCTGGAGCGTGATCTATCCCCAGTGGCAGCCGGCGCCTGCCGTGGATTTCTACCAACTGGCGGCCGTGCTGGGGCTGACGGTCTTCCCCTATGCGGTCATCACCATGGTGCCTGCCTGGCGGGCGGCCACCATCGACCCCGACACGGTCATGAGGCAGGTGTGATGATCCGGCTCGAACAGATCGCCAAGACTTATGGCGCCGGCACTCCGCGCGCCTATACCGCCGTAAGCGATATCGACCTGGCCATCGCGGCCGCCGGCATCACCGTGCTTGCGGGCCCCTCGGGATCGGGCAAGACCACCCTGCTGGCCCTGATCGGCTGCATGACCCGGCCTTCGACGGGTCGAATTTACTTCCAGGACCGGGAGATCACGAGCCTGCCCGAGCGTTTTCTGTCCGAGCTGCGGCGCCGTCGGGTGGGTTTCGTCTTCCAGAACTACAACTTGATCCGGGGCATCCGCGCCCTGGAAAACATCATGCTACCGGCCCTGCCTCTGGGCGAGCCCCATGCCGCGGTGCGCAGCCGCGCCCTGGCGCTGATGGCGCAATTGGAGATCGGGCGGCTGGCCGATCTTCCCGTTCAGCACCTCTCGGGCGGCGAGCAGCAGCGCGTGGCCATTGCCCGGGCGCTCATCAACCAACCCGCCCTGGTGATCGCCGACGAGCCCACCGCCCACCTGGACACCCGGCGCTCGGAACAGTTCATGGCCATCGCCCGCCAGTTGACGGAAAAAGGCCGCACCGTGCTGATCGCCAGCCACGACCCTCTGGTCAGCCGCCATCCGTCGGTGGACCGGGTGGTCAACCTGCACGACGGCCGCATCGTTGAAAGGCCTCGCGCCGCATGATCGTCTCGCCTGCCATCATCGCCCTGCTGGGCGGAGGCCTGCTGGTGGTGGGGTTTGCCATCTACGCCGCCATGACGGGGCTGCGCATCGTGCACTGCTGGGATCTGGCCAGCGGCAGCGCGCTGCAGCTCGATCTGGAACGGCGCACCTACCTGGTATCCACCATTCTGACGGTCGTTATGCTGTTTGAAATCTTCTCGCTCTTTCTCTTCGTCTACACGGCCGATCATCTTCACCCCCTCTTCGCGGGGGCCATGTGCGCCGCCGGCACCCTCAACGTCAATGGCTACGGCTACCCCCTGCTGGTCGTGAAGATATTCAGCGTGCTGGGCTGCGGCATCTGGCTGATCGTCAACCAGGCCGACAACCAGGCCGAAGACTATCCCCTGATCCGCTTCAAGTACCGTTTGCTCTTTGCCGTCACCGCCCTGCTGGCAGTGGGCGCTTTGCTCCAGACCTTATACTTCAAGGGGCTGGCGGCCAATGTCATCACCTCCTGCTGCGGCACGCTTTTCAGCGCCGGCGCCGACAACCTGGCCGGCGAGATCGCCGCCCTGCCGTTTGGCACCACGCGCCTGCTCTTTTTCCTGGCCGCGGCCCTGCATGTTCGCACCGCGCTGCATCTGCTGGTCACCGGCCGGGGCGGCCGGCTGTTCGGCTGGTTCAGCGCCGCCTACTTTGCCGCCGCCCTGGTGGCCGTGATCTCCTTTATCTCGGTCTACTACTACGAACTGCCGACCCACCATTGCCCCTTCGACCTGCTCCAGGGGGGCTATCACTTCATCGGCTATCCGCTTTACGCCACGCTCTTTACCTTCGGCATCACCGGCATGGCCGCGGGTCTGCTGGACCGCTTCACGGCCTTGCCCTCCCTCGCCCGCCGTCTGCCCGCCCTGCAGCGCCGCTATGCCTGGATCAGCCTGACCGGCGGCCTGCTCTTCCTGGGGTTGGCGCTCTATCCCATGATCTTCGGGGATTTCCGGTTGTCCTAAAGCAGCTCGGCAAGCCTTGGGCAACCGCGCTGAAATCGGGTTGGGTCATTTTGCGCTATCCCATAGGTAACGCATTGTAATCGAAAAGAATTGGATGATGGGTAGTTCATTTTGGCACAGCCTCCGCTGATGCGGGCGCCATCGTCGATTAAGGCGGCATAGGATTTAATAATCTAATATTATAGAGATTATTACCATATGGGGCCGAGCGTTACGGACGGCATGATGTTTGAACTTATCGATCCTACCTAAAGCGGTTTTCGGCCAATTTCAGATACAGCAAGGGAGACCACCTTGGCGGCCTGGCTGGCGAAATCGGCATCCAAATCAATACGCCCAATCGTTCTCTTTTGGCTATCGCGCAGGATCGGCAAACGGTTGGCGGCGCTCTTGGTGTGCCACACCCTGGTGCTCTTGCCCGCCGTCTATCCGACGCACCAAGCTTACCGGCTGCGGGCCGATTATGCCGCCGCGGCGAAATATCGCCAGGCGACCACCGCGGGCAGCATGCGGCGGATTTGCGCCGCCACGGCCCTCGCTCCCAAAAGCTGCTGCTCGCGTGCCAAGGCGCCGGCAGAAGAGCAGCGGCCGAAGCCTTGTCCGGTGTGCCGCGAGTTCAGCAATTTCATTTTGCTGGAAGCCGAAACCATCACCGCCCCGGCCGGCATCGAATTCATTGTCGCGATCAGCGATGCGCCCCACCTGTCGCTGCCCCAGTACTCCGCCATCGACCACATGGCCCGCGCCCCGCCCCACACCCCTCCCATCGAAATCCGGACCTGATATCTCGGCGGCCCCGCCGCGCCATCTGCGGCACCTGGAAACAGCGGTGCAGAAGCGATGCCTTATTCAGCACATGGCAGGCTTTGCTTGGCCCTCTTCAAATATCTATCTTGGGGCCGTGACCGATATCAGCCGGTATTCCCGACACATTTAAAATTCAGAAAGGAGAAATGCGCATGCGCCGAATTGGGGTTTATCATGCCGTAATCCTGGCCTTGGTGGTGATGGGTCTTGCGGGATATGCATTCGCGGGCCATGGATTCAAGAAGAAAAGATCGGTGGCTCTGCCGCTCGGGCAGTTCAAAGAGCAGGGGGCACTTCAGGGTAATTGCGGAGCGGCCGTCGATATCGACGGTGACGGCCTGGAAGAACTGGTCGTTGGGGCGCCCTATGCGCAACGCGGGAAAGAGATGGGGGCACTGTTGATCTATCGTAACGCAGAGCGCGTTTTCCGCCACAAGCCGGTTGAGGTGTTGCGCGGAGAGGGGAATTTGGGCTGGAGCCTCGCCGCGTTGGGCGATGTGGCCGGCGACGGAAAGCAATGGTTTGCCGCCGGCGCCCATAGCGGCAGCGGCGAGAAGGCATCGTTGTGCGGAACGGTTTCAGTGTATCGAGGGGGCCGCAAGCCCATACGCAAAGTCCTTTTAGAAGGGGACAATGCCATGGATAAGTTTGGGTATTGCCTGGCGGCCGGCGATCTGAACGGGGATGGGCTGGCCGATCTGATTGTCGGCGCGCCGATGCACTCTCCGAGTCCGGAGCTTTACCAGCAAGGTGCGATCTATATTTACTTCGGTCCCGATTACGGTCCCGAAGCAGATATTTATCTTCCGGCCACCGCTGCCTATGGCGGAATCGGATTTGCTGCTGCATCCGGCGATATCGACGGCGACGGCGTTCAGGAGTTGCTGCTCGGTGCCAGCGGTAAAGTGATCGTCTTCTATGGTGGCCAAACATTTGCGCCGCTGAACCCGGATGTCGTCTTTAGCTCTAAAGACAGCGGTTTCGGCCGCTCAATGGCCGTTCTGGGAGATATCGATAAAGACGGTTTTAATGATGTGGCCATCGGCGCGTATCAGGCCGCCATCGGCAACCCCGATAGCGGCAGACTTTTTATCCTCAAAGGGGGCACCGGGCCGCTCAGCATCGATCTGGATGCAACGCCAACGAGTTTGGATATTCTGTCACGCATCGACGGCAGCCCCGACTGTGGACAGTTCGCGGCAGCCGTATCGCCCATTGGCGATGTGGATAAAGACGGTGTGGCGGATTTGGCGGCAAGTGCGGTGCATGCGGATGGCGATCCATGGCCCATGACGGGAAGCATATATCTGTTCAGCGGCGCGAGGCTTGCGCAAGGGGCTAGTCTACAGGATGGTCGTGTACTTCCCGGGGAGGCCAAGGATATGCATTTCGGCACCTTTTTAGCGCTCTTTGGCGGAGGTCGATGGCTGGCTGCCGGGGCGCCCACCGAGATGAACAATGCGGGCAGGGTCTATTTGATCGACCTTCACGATGGAGGTGTCCAATGAAAACGAGAATCGCCATTGCGATTATCTTCGCTGCCATGCTGGCCACTGCCGCGGCTTTTGCGTATGAAGAAATCTACTTCTCCTCTGCCGAACTCTTGTACGAACCATCTCCGAATGGCTATAAGGTCGGTAAAGACAATGACGCGGGCCGCGGGTTGCATCACGCTGGGGAAAACTGCGGACGATGCCATAGCCCGGGAGGCCGGGCCGAGCACTTTCTCTTCACCATAGCGGGCACGCTGTATAGCGATCGATCCGCCAGTTCCCCCCTGCCCGGCGGTGAGGTTATCTTGCAGGACCGCGAAGGCGGGGTGATCAGCATGACCAGTAACCGGGCCGGCAATTTTTGGACCACGGCACCCGTTGCCAGCGATCCCTATTCGGTGGCGACCACCCATGGTCACGAGCCTTTTATCCCATTGTATACCGAGGATCAAAACGGGCAACTCCTGGAGCCGGCCGCTTCCGATGATCCCCGAACCTGGAAGTACAAGACCTGGGTGCGCAAGGGAAACTACAGTCGGCCGATGGTCAGCATTGCCGGCATCGGCGGCGGCTCCGCCACCACCATGCGCATGGGCTGCAGCATGCACCATGGCGGGGTTGCCCACCGCGCGGGCGGCTTGTGGGTGGGCAAGGGCGAGACGCTTGGCGCCTATCCCAAGGCCGGTCTGAGTTACCGCAAGCACATCTATCCGATTCTGCGCAGCAACTGCTCTCCATGCCATATTCCCGGCCGCACGGTCAGCTCGAAAAACACCAAAAGCGATATTTCCGCCGCTTCCACCGCGGTCGACTACAGCGGCGGCCTCGATCTGATGACTTATGAAGGATCGGCCGTGGAGGCGCCGCTCTACCACCCAACCATTCCCATGCGGGTCATCGGTTATGAAACCATCGCCAAGGCGGGCGTGTTGAGCGTGGTGGATACGGCGGCGGCGGCGCAAAGTCTTCTGCTGCGAAAGACCGTTTCGGGGGGTGAGCCGCATGGCGGCGGCGCTTTCTGGACGGAAAGGTCGGAAGATTATAGAGCCTTGCTGCGCTGGATATCGGAAGGTGCGCAACAAAATTGACCGATTTCCGTTGATACGGCCTCGATAAGCCGAGGCAACGATTTTTCCACCTCCGCTGAAAGCGTCATGGACCAGCCGATGAAGGCGGGTTCGATGCCGAAGGCCATAATTTCGGGCGTATCGGCGCGTCCTGCCAGGGCCAGGACGCGCCGCAGGTCGATGCCGTGCATTGAACCGATACAGGGGGCGCTTTGGCATTGCGCGTGGGGAATCTTGTAGACGGTTCCCGGCTTGCCATCGGCTTGCATGGCGTCGATGACGATGATGCGCCCTGCCGCGGCAATATCCGGCAGGGCATCCAGAATGGCGGTGCCGATTTCGAGCACCCGGACACCCTCAGGCAGCGTAGCCTGCATGAGCCGGTGGGCGGCATGCACGCCGAGGCCTTCGTCGCCCAGCAGCAGATTGCCGATGCCCAGGATCAGGGTGGTGGATATTGGCGTTGACGGCATTCGTCATCTCTTCAGTGTGGATCGGCCCAAAGGACCACCGGCCGACCGTCCGGTCGCGCGATATGCACGGCACAGGACAGACATGGATCGAACGAGTGAATCACCCGCAACGCCTCTATCGGCCGCTGCGGATCTTGCACCGGCGTGCCGATCAGGGCCTGCTCCATGGGGCCGGGCACCCCTTTGTTGTCCCGGGGCGAGGCGTTCCAGCAGGTGGGCGTGATGACCTGATAGTGGGCGATTTTGCCCTGCTCGATCCGCACCCAGTGGCCCAGCGCCCCGCGGGGGGCTTCCGACATGCCCACCCCGGTGCCGGAGTGCATGTCAAAGGCGTCGTCGTAGACTTTTTGGGTTAACACCAGTTCGTTGAGCCACTGTCCCATGGCCGCTGCGATCTTGGCCGCTTCGTAGGCCCGTGCCAGATGGCGGTCCATCACGGAAACGCCGCCGCTGTAATCGCCGTTGACGCGCATGCGCGCAAGGGGTCCGGCCTCGAAGGGCTCGCCGGAGAGCCGCGGCGCCTTGAGCCAGGAGTATGCATTGTTTTTCGGATAGAGCGGTTGGGTCCGGCCCTTGTCCGGCGACAAACCGTCCGATTCATCGGCATACCAGGAGTAGGCCACCGCCTCGGTGATCGGATTGGCGCCCAGGCCATTCTGCACCGCATTGCTGCCGGCCTTCAAATAACCGGCGCGGAACAGCTTGGTCGTGTAAGTGTCGTTGGTGGGAAATACGCCGAAGGCCAACAGATTTTTGCAGCCGGCGCCGATCTGGGCATAATCCGCATAGACCTTGCCCACCGCCTGCACATCGGGGATGCAGGGTAACCGCATTTGGAATTAGTGATGTATGGGACTTTAAAAAGTAGCCTTGGCTCTTGTTTTTAACATGCAGTAATCATTAAGAAAAATCTAGACTTTTGCCTATATTTGTGCTACCTCCTGA
>JAKAFO010000295.1 GCA_021819735.1 Deltaproteobacteria bacterium | reverse complement strand
GCACGCCATAGCGCTCGGCCAGCACCTTTTCGGCGATGGCGCCGGCCGCCACCCGGCCGATGGTCTCCCGGGCGCTCGATCGGCCTCCGCCGCTCGAAGCCCGGATGCCGTACTTCATCTGGTAGGTAAAGTCGGCATGCGACGGCCGCGGCGTGGCCGACATGCCGGCGTAGTCGCCCGGCCGCTGGTCGCGGTTGGGCACAAACAAACCGATGGGGGTTCCCAGGGTCCGTCCGTTCTCCACGCCCGAGAAGATCGTCACCGGGTCAGCCTCCTGGCGGTCGGTGGTCATCTTGCTCTGGCCCGGCCGCCGGCGGTCGAGCTGGCGCTGGATGTCGGCCTCGCACAACTCAAGGTTGGGCGGACAGCCGTCGACCACGGCGCCCACGCCCTTGCAGTGGGATTCGCCGAAGGTGGAGACGCGAAAAAGAGTACCGAACGAACTGGACATTTTACTTCCTTTCGTACAGCGTCTGAAATACTTCCCAATAGTTCGGAAAGGATTTGCGGACGCAGCCTTCATCCATGATTCGGGTTCCCGGCGCTTTGAGCCCGGCCACGGCAAAGCACATGGCGATGCGGTGATCGTCGTAAGTCTCGATGGTCGCTCCCCGGGGCGTGCCGCCCGTGACGCGCAGCTCGTCGGCGCCGGTTTCGGTCCGGATGCCCATCTTGGTCAGCTCCTGGGAGACGGCGGCCAGCCGGTCGCTCTCTTTGGCGCGCAGATGGGCCACGTTGCGGATCACGGTGGTGCCTTGGGCGAAAGCCGCAACCACGGCCAGGGTCGGCACCATGTCGGGCATGTGGCCCATGTCCACGTCGATGGCGCTCAGCGCGCCGCCGGTGACGGCGATGCCGTCGGCCTCGTGCTCGACCCGGCACCCCATCCGGCCGAAGACCTCGGCCAGGGCCACATCCCCCTGGCTGGAGGCACGCGTAATTCCCTGGACCTTGACCCGGCTGCCGGTGATGGCCCCCGCGGCCCAGAAGTAGCCGGCCTGGGAAGCGTCCGGCTCCACGGCATGGTCGCCGGCCCGGTAGGCCTGGCCGCCCGGCACCTGGAAACGGGTATAGCCGTCGCGTTGCACTTCGATGCCGAACAGGCGCATGATGTCCACGGTCATGTCGATGTAGGGCTGGGAGACCGGGCCGTGGCTCACTTCGATCTCCATGCCCTGGGCCAGGCACGGCGCGGCCAGCAGCAGCGCCGAAAGGTATTGGCTGCTGGTGCCGCAGTCGATGACCGTGCGCCGGTTCTTGGGATGCCCGCCGGGAATGACGATGGGCGGACAGCCGTTGTTACGCACCGAACGCGCCTCGACCCCCAGCAGCCGCAAACTATCGAGCAGCGCCCGCATGGGTCGTTCCTGCATGCGCGCCGAGCCGGTAAAGCAGTAGTCGCCCCGGCCCAGAATGGCCAGCCCGCTGAGCAGCCGCATGGAGGTGCCCGAGTTGCCCAGGTCGATGGGCTCGGCCCAGGGGGCCAGCATGCCGCCGGCGCCGCGCACGATGACGGCCTCGGGCTGCTCGTCGGCGGCGATGCCCATGCAGCGCAAGGCCGCCAGGGTCAACAAAGTGTCGTCGCTGCGCAACGGATTGCCGATGCGGCAGGTGCCGTCGGACAGCGCAGCGGCAATCAACAGCCGGTGGGTATAGCTCTTGGAGCCCGGCACCTGCACCGAGACCACTCGCTTGATGGGTAGGGCTTTGATTTCAATCATCGCTTTTCTGTGTCGTGCTTGTTTCGTGTCGGTTGCCGCTGCCGGGAAATTCGTTTCGCAGCGGTCCTCCCTATTAACGTAGCCACCGCCCCAAAGCAAGCGCTTCAATGTCACCGGCTTGGCGCTTTGCGGCGCCGCGCCGCGCCGCACCAGCGGATTCTGGCGCATCCATCCAGAAGCGGCCGACTCGGGCGAACAGGATCGCACAAAAAAGGAAAAATTAGATTGACAGACATTGCAATTGTTGAATAGAAATTACGTAGTAAACTACATTCATACTTTTTGGGACATTTAGCGCCGCCAAGGCCGCTATTGCCGGTTCCCATGACAATGCCCTGCCAGCCTGACGGTGCCCCTGCGCCAGTACCAGATTTGCTTTGACATCGACACCGATAAACAGCGGTCAAGGTTTTCTTTGGCCGCTGTTTTTCCGCAAAGTCTTTTATGGGCAGGACCATCGCCTTTCTCAGGTTTAGAACCATCCATAGAAGGGAGGGTTGGCATGGATCCATCCGGGGCTTTTGTCATTTCCGGCAAAGACGGAAAATCGGGATTGAAACAAAGGGTTGCAGACCTGCTGCCGGATGGCGGCAACCTGAATCTGTGCCTGACCTGCGGCTCCTGCTCATCGGGCTGCCCGGCCAGCGGTATCGGGGATATGGACCCCCGCAAATTCCTGCGCATGGCGCTGCTGGGCATGGAGGAGGCCATCGCCGCCTCGCCGTGGGTCTGGTTCTGCAGCATGTGCATGCGTTGCGTGCATGCCTGTCCCATGAAGATCAACATCCCCCAGCTCGTCTTTTATGCACGCCAGCAGGTCCCCCGGGAAAATCGGCCCAAGGGGATTCTCGCATCCTGCGACATGGCGCTCAAACATGACACCTGCAGCGCCATGGGGGCCTCGGAAGAGGACTTCCGCTTCGTGGTCGAGGATGTGCTCGCGGAGGTGCGCCAAACGCAACCGGCCTTCGAGGATCTGCAAGCGCCCATCGACAAACAGGCCGCCCACTTTTTTGTGAATCAGAATTCCAGGGAACCGGTCACCGAACCGGATGAGATGGTGCCGTTGTGGAAAATTCTGCATCGGGCCGGCGCGGATTGGACCTACGGCGCAAAGGGGTGGGCCGGGGAAAACTACTGTCTGTTCATCGCGGATGAAAAGAATTGGGAGCGCATCGTCCGCATCAAGGCCAAGGCGGCCGACGATCTTGGCTGCAAGGTCTGGCTCAACACCGAGTGAGGGCACGAACTCTTCGCGGTCCGGTCCGGACTGCAACGATTCGACATTGCCCACAACTTCCGTGTCGACAGCATCTTTAACTACTACGCCAAGTGGATCCGAGAAGGTCACCTGAAGGTCAGCGCCGACTGGAACAAGGATCTCAAGCTCAAATTCACGCTGCACGACCCTTGCCAGACCGTGCGCAAAACCTTTGGCGATCCCATCGCCGAAGAGATGCGCTATGTTCTGAAAGCGGTGGTCGGCGAAGAGAATTTCGTCGAAATGCACCCCAACCGCTCCAACAACTACTGCTGCGGCGGCGGCGGCGGATCGCTGCAATCGGGCTTCGTCAACGAACGCCGGGCCTACGGCCAATTGAAGCTGGAGCAGATCTTGGCCACCGGCGCCACCTACTGCGTCACGCCCTGCCACAACTGTCATTCTCAAATCCATGATCTCTCCGAGCATTTCAAGGCAGGTTTTCACAGCGTGCATTTATGGACCTTGATCTGCCTCTCCCTGGGCTGCCTGGGAGAAAACGAACGGACCTATCTCGGACCCGAGCTTCAGCAAGTCGGACTCTAATAAGGAGGGACGGCAAATGACGGCACAACCCATTGGTTCCGTGCTGGTGGTCGGCGGCGGCATCGCCGGCATGCAGGCGGCCCTGGACATGGCCAACTCCGGTTACTTCGTCTACCTGGTAGAAGAGAGCCCCTCCATCGGGGGCAAAATGGCGCAGATCGACAAGACCTTTCCCACCAACGACTGCGCCATGTGAATCATCTCGCCCAAACTGGTCGAGGTCGGCCAGCATTTGAACATCCAAGTGATCACCTACGCGGACATTCAATCCATCGAAGGGTCCCAGGGTCATTTTAAAGTCAAGGTGCGCAAACGGGCGCGCAGCGTGGATCTCGAGCGCTGCACCGGCTGCGGCACCTGCGTGGAAAACTGTCCGGTGATCTATCGGCCGGCGGCGCCCGCCCCTGGGGGCTATCTGCATAAGGGAGTTTGAAGATGAACGCTATACATCCCGAAGTCGATTATCGCGAATTGGATAGCATCATCGTAGAGCAATATCGGGCGGACAGGGAAAACCTGATCATGATGCTCCAGGCCATCCAGAACCGCTATAACTATCTCCCCCGGCCGGCCCTCGCCTACCTCTCCGAAAAGCTCGCCATGCCTTTCAGCAAGATTTTCGGGGTGGGCACCTTCTACAGCACGTTCAGCCTGGAACCCAGGGGCCGCAACATTGTCTCCATCTGCCTGGGGACCGCTTGCCACGTGCGCGGCGGGGAGCGCATAAAGGAACGCATCGAGGCGGTCATCGAAAACACCGCTGCCGATGCGCAACAGGGCCTGCGCTTTTCGGTGGAGCCCGTGCGCTGTATCGGCTGCTGCAGTCTTGGGCCGGTGGTGAAAATCAACGAAGATATTCACAGCCGTATTACCGCCGATGAGGTCGAAACCATTTTGGAAAAATACGAATAATGACGATGGGGACCCCACCATGAAGATTATGTCCGCGGATCAGTTGGAAGCAGTCAGCCGGGAATACAGCCGGCGCCTGTACGATCCTGAAGCGACCGAAGTCAAGATCGGCATGGCGTCCTGCGGTATTGCCGCCGGCGGAAAAGCGGCCTTCGAAAAGGCAATCGGAGAATTCCCCGGAAGCAACGGGGTAAAGATCCGCCAGACCGGATGCCTGGGATTTTGCGAAAAGGAGCCGTTGGTTGAAATCGCCGGGAAGAACAGGCCGCGCCTTGTCTATCAGAATGCGACCGAAGATAAAATCGTCGATATCATCAAAACCTATCAAAGCGAAGATTATGCCCACCCCAAGTGGATTCTGGGGCAATTACGGAACCCGCTGGGGATGATGGAAGAGAGCACCGCCAACCCGCTGGCCGATATCGCGCCGCTGAAAGATATCCCGATTCTGGAAGAGATCCCCTTTTTCAAGGACCAGATGAAAATCGCCCTGCGCAACTGCGGATACATCGACCCGGACCGCATCGAAGAGTACATGGCCAGGGGCGGATATGGATCTTTCCTGCGCGCGCTCGAGCGTACTTCCCCGGCGGAGATCATTCGGTCGATCAAAAATTCCGGGTTGCGGGGCCGCGGCGGCGGCGGTTTCCCCACCGGCGCCAAGTGGGAAACCTGCGCAGCCCACGACGGCGACAGGTATATCATCTGCAATGCCGACGAAGGCGACCCGGGCGCCTACATGGACCGCTCGATCCTCGAGGGCGACCCGCACAGCGTCATCGAAGGCATGCTGATCGCAGCGCTGGCCATCGGCTCCGGCCAGGGGTACATCTACGTGCGCAAGGAGTACCCGCTGGCCGTCCAACGGCTCAAAACCGCCATCGCCCAGGCGGAGGCCTACGGTCTGCTGGGGGACCAAATCGCCGGCACGGGCTTCGGGTTCCGGATCAAAATCTCCACCGGCGCCGGGGCCTTTGTCTGCGGCGAATCCACCGCCTTGATGGCCTCCTTGGAAGGTCTGGTCGGCCGGCCCAGGGCCAAATACATCCACACCGTGGAAAAAGGCTTCCGGGGCAGCCCTTCAAATCTGAACAACGTGGAGACCTATGCGTGCGTGCCGGTCATCCTGCACAAGGGCGCCGAATGGTTCGCGGCCATGGGTACGGCGGGCAGCAAGGGAACCAAGGTCTTCAGCCTCGTGGGCAAGGTTAAAAATACGGGGCTGGTCGAAGTGCCGATGGGCATGTCGCTGCGCGATATCGTCTTCAAGATCGGCGGCGGCGTAGTAAAAGGCAAAACCTTCAAAGCCGTTCAGACCGGGGGTCCCTCCGGCGGGTGCATCCCCGAACGACTGCTCGATCTTCCCGTGGACTATCAAAAACTGACCGAAGTCGGCTCCATCATGGGCTCCGGCGGCATGATCGTCATGGACCGCAATACCTGCATGGTGGACATCGCCCGGTACTTCCTCGATTTCCTCAAAGAGGAGTCTTGCGGGCAGTGCATCCCCTGCCGTGAAGGCATCAAGCAGATGTTGGATATTCTCGACAACATCTGCCAAGGCAGGGGCAAGGAAAGCGATATCCCGCTGTTGGAAGAACTGGCCGACATGGTGAAAAACGCGTCGCTGTGCGGCCTGGGAACTTCGGCCCCCAACCCGGTGCTGACCACCCTCAACTACTTCCGGGATGAATACGAAGCCCATATCCGGGACAAAAAGTGTCCGGCCGGCGTCTGCAAACCGCTCTTCCACTACGAGATCGATGCGCAGAATTGCAACGGCTGCCACCTCTGTTTTTTGAAATGCCCCCAGCAGGCCGTGGCCGGC
>JAKAFO010000294.1 GCA_021819735.1 Deltaproteobacteria bacterium | reverse complement strand
AGGGCACCAATAACAAGATTAAAACACTTCAGAAGCAAGCATATGGCTACAGGGATAAGGAATTTTTCAAATTGAGAATCTTGGGACTCCATGAGTCCAAGTACGCTTTAGTCGGATGAACCTCAATTTTGCCCCCAAAACCCGGATGGAAATACGGTTAATAAATCTTAGTCATAAATTCCTTCGTCGCCTATGAGAAATCTTACTATCCCCACTTCTACAACGCACCCTATGCTGGCCTAACCACATTATTCTGAAGGGTTCTCAACAAATGCCCGTTTGACGAGACCACCAAGGTGCCTTCAAAAACCTTGTATTTTCTCAATTAATTCAGTAGAATTCCGATGTTTAGTTTTAATGCGCTTCTTTTTGAGACCTCATAAGCATGCTGGGAATGCCATATATAAACCTAACCTCATCTGAGGAATGCGAACGATAAGAGGACATGCATGGCCCTGAAGAAATCCCAACTCTACAGCTCCCTCTGGCAAAGCTGTGACGAACTGCGCGGCGGCATGGACGCCTCGCAGTACAAAGACTATATCCTCACGCTGCTCTTTATGAAGTACGTCTCGGACAAGTATGCCGCTAAGACCGACGCGCTCATCGAGGTGCCCGACGGCGGCGGTTTCGCCGATATGGTGAAGCTCAAGGGCGACAAAGAGATCGGCGACAAGATCAACAAGATCATCGGCCGGCTCGCCGAGGCCAACGACCTCAAGGGGGTCATCGACCAGGCCGACTTCAACGACGAGGGCAAGATCGGCGCGGGCAAGGAGATGCAGGACCGGCTCTCGAAGCTCGTGGCGATCTTCGACGGCCTCGACTTCCGCGCCAACCGGGCCGAGGGCGACGATCTCCTGGGCGACGCCTACGAGTACCTGATGCGCCACTTCGCCACCGAGAGCGGCAAGAGCAAAGGCCAGTTCTACACCCCGGCCGAGGTTTCGCGCATCATGGCCCAGGTGGTGGGCATCGGTCCCGACACCCGCCCGGACCAGACCATTTACGACCCCACCTGCGGCTCCGGCTCGCTGCTGCTCAAGGCCGCCGACGAGGCCCCGCGCGGCATCACCATCTACGGCCAGGAGATGGACGTGGCCACCTGGGCCTTGGCCCGCATGAACATGATTCTGCACGGCCACGCCACCGCCGAGCTGTGGCGCGGTAACACGCTGGCCGCCCCGTACTTCAAGAACAAGGACGACAGCCTCAAGAGCTTCGACTTTGCCGTTGCCAATCCGCCCTTTTCCGCCAAGGCCTGGTCCAGCGGGCTCAACCCGGCCAACGACGTTTTTGGCCGCTTCGCGTACGGCATCCCACCGGCCAAGAACGGCGACTACGCCTTCCTGCTCCACTTAATCGCCTCGCTCAAGAGCAAAGGCAAGGGCGCCATCATTTTGCCCCACGGCGTGCTGTTCCGGGGCAACAAGGAGGCCGACATCCGCCGTAACCTCATCCAGCGTGGCCTGATCAAGGGCGTCATCGGACTGCCCGCCAACCTCTTTTACGGCACCGGCATTCCGGCCTGCATCGTGGTGATCGACAAGGAGAACGCTGCGGCCCGCACCGGCATATTCATGATCGACGCCTCCAAGGGCTTCTTGAAAGACGGCAACAAGAACCGCCTGCGAGCCCAGGACATCCACAAGATCGTGGATGTGTTCAACCGTCGGATCGAGCTGCCGCGCTTTGCGCGCATGGTGCCGGTGGCCGAGATCGCCAGTCCCGCCAACGATTACAACCTCAACATCCCGCGCTACATCGATGCCGGCGAGCCCGAGGACCTGCACGATCTCCATGCGCACTTGAACGGCGGCATCCCCAACCGCGACATCGACGCTCTGGGCGCCTATTGGACAGTCTTTCCCACTCTGCGCAAGGCGCTGTTCAAGAGCAACGGTCTCAAGGGGTACAGCGAGCCCCGCGTCGTTGCGCGGCAGGTGAAGCCCACCATCCTGGACCATGAAGAGTTTAAAACTTTTGGAGCGCGTGTCGCGGCCATCTTCGAAGCCTGGCGTCAGGCCCATGCGCCCCGGCTCAAGGCACTGAAGGTGGCGGCCAAGCCCAGGCAACTGATCCACACCCTGTCGGAAGATCTTCTCTTGCGCTTCGCCGACCTGCCCCTGCTCAGTCGCTACGACGTCTACCAGCGATTGATGGACTACTGGGCCGAGACCATGCAGGACGATGTCTATCTGATCGCCGCCGACGGCTGGATCGAGGCCGCCAAGCCGCGCGGGATCATCGAGGACAAGGAGAAGAAGATCAAGGAGACGCCGGACCTGAGCATCAAACGCAAGAAGTACAAGATGGACCTGATTCCTCCGACCCTGATCGTTGCGCGCTATTTCGCCAAGGAGCAGGCCGCCGTCGATGCGCTCCAAACGCAGCAGGACACCGCCGCCCAGGAATTGGATGCGTACGTGGAAGAGCACAGCGGCGAGGAGGGACTGCTGGAAGAGGCTCTCAACGACAAGGGCAAGGTCACCAAGGCCGGCGTCAAAGATCGGCTAAAAGCCATCGAGGGCGAGCCGGAGAGCGACGAGGAGCGCGATGCCCTCAATCGCTGCCTGGCGCTGATCGAGGCCGAGTCCGAGGCGGGCAGGGCCGTCAAGGAGGCCCAGGCCGCGCTGGACGAGAAGGTACTGGCCCGCTACGCCAAGCTCTCCGAGTCCGAGATCAAGACCCTGGTGGTGGACGACAAATGGTTCGCCAGCCTGCGTGCTGCCGTCGAGGGCGAGGTGCAGCGGCTCACCCAGCAACTCGCCGGAAGGGTCAAGGAATTGGACGAGCGCTACGCCCGGCCGTTGCCTGAGTTGACGCGGGAGGTAGAACTATTCAGCGCCAAGGTCGAGGGGCACCTCAAGAAAATGGGGTTATCGCTATGAAGCAGGATTTTGTCTTCGAACATCTGGTGGAATTGTGTCGGGCCACCCATGAACAATTGCAACAACAAGCCGCCCACTCCATTGACACCACGCTGGTGGCACGGAATTGGTTGTTTGGCCGGTACATTGTCGAATTCGAGCAGGGAGGCAGCGATCGCGCTGAATATGGAGAGCGCTTGATCCCAAAACTGTCACAGGCGCTCAAGCATAAAGGGGTCAAAGGCGTTTCGACAACTAACCTGAAACAATTCCGCTCTTTCTACCTTGGCCGAAAAGCAATTGGTCAGACAGTGTCTGACCTTTCTAACCTTGTACTCGAGAAAGGTCAGACGGTGTCCGACCAATTCGAGCTTTCCAGGCGCCCCACATCGCTACCCCTGCATGCAATGGCCGATGGGCTCCTCAGCCACTTCCGATTGAGCTGGTCCCACTACGTGGCGTTACTCACCATCGACAATCCAGAAGAATGTCGGTTTTACGAAATCGAGGCGGCTGCCAACAGTTGGAGCGTGCGCGAACTGGAGCGGCAAATCGCCAGTTCGTTCTACGAACGGCTTGCACTCAGTCGCGATAAGGAGGAGATCCGGCGCCTTTCCCGGGAGGGGCAAGTGGTCGAGAAAGCCGCGGATCTCATCAAGAATCCGTTGGTGCTGGAATTTCTCGGCCTGGAGGAAAAGCCAACCTACTCCGAAAACGAACTGGAAACGGCAATTATCGACCGCCTGGAAAGCTTCTTGCTCGAATTGGGGAAAGGGTTTCTTTTCGAGGCGCGCCAGAAACGCTTCACCTTCGACAACGATCATTTCTACGTGGATCTGGTCTTCTACAACCGCCTGCTGCGCTGCTACGTACTCATCGATCTCAAGCGCGACAAGCTGACCCATCAGGATCTGGGCCAGATGCAGATGTACGTCAACTATTTCGACCGCCACGTCAAACTAGCGGAGGAACTGCCCACCGTGGGCATTGTGCTCTGCCGCCGCAAAAACGATACCCTGGTTGAATTGACCCTGCCTGCCGAGGCCAATATCTTTGCCTCGAAGTACCAGCTCTACCTGCCTTCCAAGAAGGAATTGAAGGCACAGGTGGAAGAGGTTCAGGCCGAATTGGAAAAGGGAGGCAAGTAATGAGTGCCACACGCCTCCATGGGAACGCTAATAAGCAAGGAAATGCCAAGCCCCAGATCGGCAAAGAGGCAAAGGATGCCAGTCTGGGGCTGGATGATCCCAGTAAAGGCGATGCCGGAATCCCGAAAGGATATAAATGGACTGAAGTCGGGGTGATTCCGGAAGATTGGGAAGTCAAACAGCTCAGAAAGATATCCCCTGCTCAAAGTGTTGGCCTTGTGATCAACCCCTCGTCCTACTTCAACGACCAGGGCACAGTACCGATGCTCGTTGGGTCGAATATCGGCGAAAACGTAATTGATTGGGAGTTCGCCAAACGAATTAGCGCAGAAAGCAATGTTCAAATCCCTGCGTCACGGTTATCTGCTGGAGACCTCGTAACTGTTCGTGTTGGTGAGCCCGGCGTCACCTCAGTGGTGCCACCAGAAATTGATGGATGCAACTGTGCGTCCATGATGATTATCAGGAAACATCAAAGTTTTGATTCGAATTGGCTGTGTTTTGTTATGAATTCAAGTGTAGGGCGCTGCCAAGTCGCGAATGTCCAGTACGGAACGGCCCAAAAGCAGTTCAACATCAGCGATGCAGTGCGCTTTGCTTATCCAGTACCACCGCTCGTGGAACAACGCGCTATCGCGAAGGCACTGTTGGATACTGATTGTTTGATAGAGGCTTTGGAGACGCTGATCGCCAAGAAGCGGGCCATCAAGCAGGCCGCCATGCAGCAACTGCTCGCCGGCAAAACCCGCCTGCCAGGTTTCAGCGGGGCGTGGCGAAAAGTCGTCCTCGGCGAACATGTCACATATCTCCGTAACGGGGTCAACGCTCGCGCTGAGCTTACAAACGACGGTTCCATCAAATATTTACACTACGGCGACATACATACCTCAAATCAAGTGCGTTTAGATCCGCAAGCCGCTGAGATGCCGAGATTGTCAGTGGAGCGTGCTCAAACACTCGACCGCCTCCGTAATGGAGACTTGGTGTTCGTCGATGCGTCCGAAGATCTTGATGGTGTAGGGAAATCCTTGGCGATCTATGGGATTTCAGACGCTCAGGTTGTCGCAGGGCTTCACACTATTGCAGCAAGATTTGATAAGTCGGTTATCGCAGATGGCTTCAAGGCCTATTTGCAGTTCTGCCCTGCCTTTCGAGACCAGCTAAAGCGGCTTGCAGCGGGCACAAAAGTATTCGCCACCAACAGAACGCATATATCAAGTGCCAAGATTCGCCTTCCAGACACGGAAGAACAAACCGCCATCGCCACCGTCCTCTCCGACATGGACACCGAGATCGCCGCGCTGGAGCGGCGGCGGGACAAGACCCGGGCCATCAAGCAGGGCATGATGCAGCAGCTTCTCACCGGCCGTATCCGGCTGGTTGAGCCAAAAGCAAAAGAGGCACCCTGATGAGCGAGCATCAGCAAGTGGAGTGGAAGCGCTCCTGGCGCGACGAATACCTGAAGCGGCCCTACAATCCGGATGTGGCCAATGCCTTCTTCCGGGCCGGCGAGATCGAAGCATGGGGACGCGGGATACAGCGAATCTTCGACGCTTGCCGGGAGGTGGGAACACCGGTCCCCCGGATCCGGGTGGAACCGGGAGATCTGTGGGTCGAGTTTCCATTCTCGCCGGCTTACCTCGACAGTGTTGCGGCCATGGATCAGCAGCCCGTCGGCCCTGAAGAGCCTACCCTAAAAACTTCGGTGAAAACTTCGGTGAAAGCTTCGGGGAAAACTTCGGGAAAAATCATTGAGATGATCCGTCAGGACCCGACCATCACCATACCCGAGATGGCCGAGACCCTCGGGAAATCCAAGCGGGCCGTGGAGATGCAGATCGCGAAACTCCGGAATTCTGGTATTGTAGGGCGCATCGGACCCGCCCGGGGAGGCCGCTGGAAGGTAACGGAGGACAAACATGAGTAAGGTCGGCCAAAAGGAGATCCAGACCCAGAAGAACGTGGTTCGTTTCTTTGCCGACGTTCTCGGGTACGCCTATCTCGGCAACCGGAAAGACCGCGCGGGCAACGCCAACGTTGAGGAGGCGCTGCTCGGCGACTGGCTCAAGCGCCAGGGCCACGGCGACAAGATCGTCGGCAAGGTGCTGTTCGAACTGGGCAAGGCCGTGGCCTTCGGCGGCAGCAAGACGCTTTACGACGCCAACCGCGAAGTCTACGGCCTGCTGCGCTATGGCGTGAAGGTCAAGCCCGACGCTGGCGAACAACACGTCACCGTCTGGCTGATCGACTGGGCCAAGCC
>JAKAFO010000028.1 GCA_021819735.1 Deltaproteobacteria bacterium | reverse complement strand
GGCCGCGGCCGGGAGACTGCTCCAGGGGGGGCATGCCTACAAATGCTTTTGCACCAAAGAATCGCTGGAAGCCAAAAAGGCCGAGGCCCTCGCATTAAAGACCACCTACCGCTACGATGGGACCTGTCGCGACCTTTCCGCCCAGCAAGTCGCCGCAAAAGAGGCTGCGGGAATGCCGTATGTCATCCGACTGAAGGTGCCCCGGGGCGATGGCGCGGTCATCTTTCAGGATGCGGTCTGCGGCCCGGTTGAAAAGCGGTATCAGGATATCGAAGATTTCGTGCTCGTGCGGGCCAACGGGCTGCCGCTTTATGTGCTGGCCAACGCGGTGGACGACATCCGCGACGGGATTACCCATATCATCCGGGGCCAGGATGGGTTGGCCAATACGCCCAAGCAGATCCTCATTTACCAGGGGCTGGGCGCGGCCCTGCCGGTTTTCGCCCATATGTCACTGACGCTCGACCCCCAGAAGACCAAGATCTCCAAACGCAAACACGGCAATCATGTGGCCATTCACTATTATAAAGAGGAAGGCTTTTTGCCCTGGGCCATGGTCAACTTCCTGGCGCTGCTGGGCTGGGCCGTTCCCGGCTCCCGGGAACTATTTTCGCCGGAAGAACTCATTCGGGCCTTCACTCTGGACGGCATCAGCCGCACCAACTCGATTTTCAATCTTCATCCCGACGACCCCAAGTTCTTCACCGATCCCAAGCTGCTCAGCATCAACGCCCACTACCTGCGCAGCATGCCACTGGAAAAGTTGTTGCCGCATGTTAAGCAGCAGCTCGTGTCGTCCGGCCTGTGGGACCCGGCTTTTGAAGCCGAGCAGCGCCAGTGGTTTGGGCAAACCGTCGATTTGATCCGGGGGCGTTTCCACAGGCTGACCGATTTTGCCACCCTCGGCCGGCCTTACTTCAGCGACATCTTTCCCATGGAGGCCACCGCGGTGGAGAAGAACTTGCTGGAAGGAGATCGGATTCCGACATGGTTTTCAGAGCTGACGGACCATCTGGCCGCATTGAGTCCATTCGATAAGCAGAATCTGGAAGCGATGTTAGGGATTTTTCTCAAGCAGCACGGCCTCAAGGCGGGCAGGCTGATCAATGCCGTGCGCACCGCCGTTACCGGTCAATCCGTGGGGCCGGAGTTTCTCCAGGTACTGCTCTGCCTGGGGCAGGCGCGCGTCGTACACAGAATGCGCAATTGCGCGCTCACTTCGCCTCGTTCATAAGCGTCCGTAGCACGAAGATTTCAAGAAGCGGGGAAGGGCGGCAGCAGAATATGCACGACGGTGCCGCGGCCGGGCTCGGAATCCACATAGATGTATCCGCCGTGGTTTTTGACGATGCCGTAAGCGGCCGCCATGCCCATGCCCCGGCCGAGAAATTTGGTGGTGAAAAACGGCTCGAAGACGTGTTGCCTTATCTCTTCGGGCATGCCTTTGCCATCGTCCATGATGCTCACGCCGGCATATACACCTGGTGGCAGGCCGGTAAAAGCCTCGGCGGCCGCCTCGTCGATGTTGGTCCGGAAGGTTTCGATGCGGATGTGTCCGTCTTCTCCGATGGCTTCGGCGGCATTGTTGATTACCGCGACAATCACCATGCGGATTTGAACGATATCCACCTCGACCATGGGCATATCCGGTGAAAGGGCGGTCGAGATGTGAATGCGTTTGTCCCCGGTGGCCGCCGCCTGCTGCAAAACCTCTTTGACCAGTACATTCAGAGAGTGCGGTTGGGATTGGTACTTGCCGCCGCGAGCATAAGCCAGAAGCTGCTGGGTCAAGCCGGCAATCGACTGGGCACATTGAAGCGCGGTATCACCGTACTTTTTAATATGCGGGTTGCCGGGCGAGGAGAGTTTGAGCAGGTCGATATTGCCGATGATTCCGGCCAAGGCGTTATTGAATTGATGAGCGATCCCGCCGGCCAAAATACCAATGGCCTCCATCTTGCGAATCTGCCCCATGGCAGCTTCCATGCGCTTGCGGTCGGTAACGTCCTGAAGAAAATTGAGTGTGGCGGGGCCTCCCTGCCATTGAATCAGGACGGTATCGAGCTCCACCCAGCGAATTTCGCCGCCTGCGGCGAGGATACGGAATGCATACTGATTCGGTAAGGAAGCAGTGTCACCGGCGAGCCTGCGCGTATACCGATCGGCGATCATGGGGCGATCCTCCGGGTATACAAAATCCAGAAAAGGCAAGTCCATTAACCGTTCAATGGGGTGCCCGGTCAGGGTGGCCAACGCCGGATTGGCGAAACGAATCAACTGGTTCTGGGAGATGTAGATCGCCTGATCGGCGTTTTCGATCAGCTTGCGGTATTGCTTCTCGGAATCGCGCAATGAGATTTCGACTTTTTCTCTTTCGGCGATCTCCTCCCGCAGGCGGCAATTGGCTGCATTCAGCTCTTCGGTGCGCTCTCGGACCAGATCTTCCAGGTGAAGATGGTGTTGGTCTAGCTGTGAGCGCACTTTTTCATGCTCGATAACTTTGCCCAGGCGCCTGGCCGTTGACTCTACCAACTCCCGCACCATAACAAAATCTTCCTGCTCCGAGTCGTTCTCCGTCCACCCTGCCTCAATGACCCCGACCGGACGGCCATCGGCTTCAATTGCACTGGTGATCCGCATGGGATGTGTTGCAACGGTCTTGGTTTCGTAAAGACTGCCCTCATATTGGATGCGAACCTTAACCGGTTTGTGGGCAAATGCCCTCTCCAAGAGCTTGGCTGTTTCCAGAAACACTTCTCCGAGGGGGATTTTGCTTTTTTCTCGAAGCTTGTTGATATCATACAGACAGTTCAGCGAGCGCACCCGCTTCTCAAGGAGTTTGGTCTGGTTTTGTAGTGAAATTTCGGTTGAGCGAATTCGGCTGCGCAGCAGCACAACCACCGCGGATACCAAAATGAATATCGCGGAGCGAAAGAGATCTTTATAAACGGAATACTCAGGGCGATAAAACCAGTGGCCGGTCAGAAGGATCACGCCCAGAAACACCGCAATGCTCATCCCGGGTCGCCCCCACCATAAAGCACCCAGGATGATGGGGATGTAGAAAAAATGCGTAAAGACCGTCTCTATGCCCAGGAAGCCTTGGAAGTAAATCGTGAGCAGAGCTGCCGTCGCCACCAGCGCGACGATAATTACCCATTTGGCGTGACCGATTTTTTCCATCCGGAAAGAATTTCCCATTTTACGAAGAAAGAACGCGTCTACTCCTTGTTGGTCGGCGGATTCGCGGCGCGGGTGCTCGTAGGGCTAATCGTTTGTGGATGATTAAGGTGCGATCTTGGGAAATGTCATGGTAAAAGTGGAACCCACGTCCACCGCGGATTGCACCGTAAGCGTACCTCCCATTTTTTCCACGAATTTTTTCACCATCGGCAGACCTAAGCCGGTGCCGCCCGTTCCCTTGGTCGTGTAAAAAAGTTCGAAAATTCGACCGATGCGGTCCGGAGCGATGCCGATACCGTTATCGGCGATGCTGACGCTCAATGTCTCAGCGGTGTCTTCCAACTTAGAAGCGATGATGATTTTGCCCGATGTTTTATGCTTGACGGCGTCGATGGCATTGACCACCAGATTGAGAAGCACCCGGTTGAACTGGTGGGCGTCCATCACCCAAAGGGGGTCGCCTTCGCAGAGGGCGAATTCAAGGGTAATCCCTTTGCTCGACAGGCTGTTCTCGATCACTTCACGATTGGCCAAAATGACCTTGTTGATGGCTACCGGCTTCAGCACCATATCCTGCTCTTTGGCAAAGGCCAGCATGTTGATTGCCAGGTTGTTGATGCGGGTAAAGCTTTGCAGGACATAGTGCCAGCTTTTATCGATTTTGCTGTCATCCAACGTTTTGAGTTGTAAACCCAGCAGATCCACCGAATTCTGATTCAGGGCGAGCAGGTTTTTGATGTTATGGGCCAGGTTGGTCATGGTCAGCCCGATGGCGGCCATGCGTTCGCTTTGGATCAATTCATTTTGCAGGCGTACATTTTCGATACACAGGGCCAACTCGTTGGCCACGGCGGCCGAAAAGGCCACATCCTGCCGGCTGAAGGTGTGCAGGATGTCTTTGCCATCGATGTAGAGCATGCCGATGACTTTGTCGTCCTTCATCAACGGCACGACGATGATGCTTTTGAGGTTGTGAATGCGAATGGAGTCGGAGTCTCGAAAGCGGGTATCCTGGGTCAGGTTCTGGCTTACAAGGGCGATCTTTTCGGTGAGTACCCAGTCCACAATTGTTCGGCTGATGGGAAAACTGCCGCTATCGTCCTGAGGGTCCCGATATTTGATGGCGCTGACCTGCAACTGCCCCTTGCTGTGATCGCCGAGCAGGATCATGGCCCGTTGGGAGGCTTTCAGGGCGCTGAGGATCAGTTCGAGCCCCTTGTCGAGAATCTGGTCCAGGACCTTGGTCGCACGCAGCTTTTCACTCAACTGATATAATAAGGACAGGCGATGGTGCGCCAGCGAGGCTTCTTCCGTCTCTTCGTCCAGGTCGACATCCGCGGGACGGAACATGCCCTTGGCGGCTTCTTTGGCGGTTTGAGCCAACAACTCCGATGGCTCCACATCCTCTTCGAAAAGCGTGATGGTTTCCTTGGGAGAGAAAAATGACTTGGATGACTCGCTGGAAGCGGGCGCCGACTTCATGAGAAAGAGAAATGAGCGATCGCCGAAGGAGAGTTTGTCATGGTGATTGAGCAGCGTGCTTTTTATCTTTGTGCTGTTGACGAAGGTCCCGCTCATCGCATCCAGATCCTGAATCTGGTACTGATCGTTGCTGAACAGGATGACGGCGTGATGATCGGCCACCGAAGGGTGGGAGATCTGGATGGCGTTGGAGGCCGCACGCCCGATGGAAGTTCTGCCTAACGTCAAAAGAACCGGTTTGGAGAAAGACTCGGCCGGAAAAGGGATCAGGTACGCTTCGGGGTCCGGATTCTTGTTATGGGCCATTTTGCCTTCTATTCCCTGGAGAGGTTCGCATGTTTTTTATCTATACGATTCTTCAACAGCCGTTGAGGGGAACCTCAATGCCGGATGGCACCAAGGAAAGGGACCAATCATTCAAAACGATCTCATTATCCAAGTATTATATAATGTTGTCAATGTGCTACTTGATATTTTATTCATGGCCCGATGGTCACGGCAACACGTGCAAACAGTACTCATCCGCTATTGTTTTCTGCACCCATCGTTTATGAAGGTCGGCCTGGGCGAAACTGATGTGGATTAAATCCTCGGCCAGGGAGGCTGTTTTATCCTGCCAGGCGTGCACTCTGTCGACCGCGGCCGGCGAGTCGATGAGGATCCCATCGAATCCCTGGGCTTCAAGGCCATGGATGGCTTCCGGTGTAGGCAGGTGCGAATGCCGCCACCAGTGGGCATGCCGTTGCATGGGACCGTCAAAGCGGGCCCTCATTTCAGTGGTGGCAACGGTGAACATGATTGACCGGTTGCCTGCTTGGTCGAAAAGCGGACGCAAGTCGCCGTCCAAATAGTGCGGCCGCACCATGCGCGCGGCGTCGAGCAGCCGTCGGATCGCCGGCATGCGCGGCGGATCGAAAAAGACCAGCTCCATGGGGGTATGGGGATTGGATGCGGTAAAGATGGAGAGGGCACGCGCGACATAATCAGGATCGATGACCTGGGGGGGAATCAATAACTGATAAGGTTGGGTAACCGTCCGCGCCAGAGCCGCCAACTCCTCGAAGCGTCGCTGCAGTCCCAGCCAAATCTTGTAAAGCAACCGTTGGCCGTCCAGAACAACCGATAGGTCCGCCGCGGTCTCCATCGTGTCGTCGTTTACCGTCCGCCACGATAAATCCAGATCCGGCATTGGATAAAGCGATATATCCAGGCGCTTTTCGGCATGTTCGAAGGCTTGCAGTATTTCCGTTCGGGAAAAGCTGGGCGTATGGATTATGGTGTAGGGCGGATAGTTCTCATAGACCAGGCCAAGGTGTTTGGCATCGCGCCGGAATTCGGTTCCCGGCAAGATTGATAAGGGAAAGATCTGGATGTCTTCGTGCAGGTTGTTGTCCAGAACGAATTGAAGTGTGCTTTCGAAACCTGCCCAGTCGTCTCCCGGAAGTCCGACGATCAAATCGACCGCGGTGGCAATCCCTCTTTGCTTTAAGGCACCCACACCCTGGAGAAACCGGTCCGGATCGGCTTTGCGGCGCATCGTCGCCAAGGCTTTGGGATTGGTGCTCTGTAGTCCGATTTCAAACCAGGTGAACCCGGCGGCGGCCAAAAGATCAGCCAATTCTTCGTCCACCGCATCCGCGCGGATTTCACTGATGAGCGACAGGCGTTGGTCCTTGTTGTGCAAAGCGATATTCTTGAGCAATGGCTTGAGGCCGGGGCGGCTATTCAAAGAGGGGTCCAGAAAGTAGATCTCTTTCACATCCCGCTCCAGAGCCCATTCGATTCCCTCCAAAACCCGCTGATCTGGCTTAAACAGGGGCTGCCTCCTGGATTTGCCATAGTAGCAATAGGCACAGGCGTAGGGGCAGCCCCGCATCGTCTCCAACAGCATGCTGTTTTCGATCCCGGGTATCAACGGTGCGGAAAGATATGGGCTGGGCGATATGCCGAAGAGATCGCCGGCATCGGCACAGCCACTTTTGCGGGACCATAGCTCCGGCTCCTGGAGCAATTGGGCAAAGAGGTGTTCGCCTTCGCCGTAAACGCGAAAATCGATCAGGTCGCTGTCCAGCAACGGATTGTCCTCGGTTACTTCCGGACCGCCCAGAATGACCCGGGGACCATAATGCGTTTTGAGCTCTTTAATAAGGTAAAGCACCCGTGTGACATTCCACGTATATGTGGTAAAGCCGATGATGTCAGGCCGCAGGGCCAGGATGCAATCCAAAATGGCCGCGTCGCCCATGTAAGAAGCTTTGATCTGAGAAAGAATCTCCACACGCGCCTCCGGGATGCGAACAGCGGCCTGGTGGAGGCAGGCGGCAGCGAATGGGATGTTGCCTGTCCGGTGGCCGTAGTTGAGCTGCGGCACCGGAAGCTGAACGAGCAATGCTTGAACCATGAGGATAGCGCTCTTTTTGGCAAAATGAAAAAATATAGATTGCCATATCATTGTTGGGCGGGTGGTTCAATCCACCCGGGAGCGCTTGAATCGCCTCATGCGATGATATAAAAGAAGCCAAAACGAACAGGGAGGCTGGTTCATGTTCACATTATCCGATATCCGTGAGATTGCCCTTCAAATTGAACGCAATGGAGAAAGGGCCTATCGACGCGCAGCCCAAAGCAGTCGAACTCCCAAAATCGCGCATTTACTGAACGAAATGGCCGATGAGGAGCAGAAGCATGCCCGTTGGTTCGAACATTTAAATGGTGCCATGCCGTTGATCGCCAAAGATCCCCGCATCGAACAGATGGGAAAAGATCTGCTCCAAAAGATGCTGGTGCAGCAAACCTTCTCACTGGATGAATCTCGTTTGGCGGCTACCCGTGAGGTTCAGGACCTGCTGGATCAAGCCATAGAGTTCGAAAACGATACGATCCTGTTCTATGAAATGCTGCATAGTTTCATGGACGATTCAGCCACCATGGCCCAATTGGAGCTGATTATCGAAGAGGAGCAGGCGCACATCGAAAAGCTGAAAGAGTTGTTTTGCCGGCGTGAGTCGGTTGGCTGTCCGCTAAAATAAAAAGGCGTCACCTGAAAGGTGGCGCCATCTTTTTGGAGGGGCTGCTGGGTGGCGCGGGAAGCGCCACCCAGCTGGCAAGAGAGGAAGATGATGAAAAAGTTAGGCTTCGATATGACAATATGCATCATGCATGCCGTTTTTAAAAATATTTTTAATGCATTTAATTATGATTAAAATACAATAGGATAAAATCATAATAGGCCTTTGTGGCAGGGTGAAAACTATGAAAAAATGCCATGCAATATGCAAATTGGAATCGCAAAATGCAAAACATTGAACTTCATCCAAACCATCGTCCACCTATCAACCCACCGCGCATCAGACGCCGTTAACAGCCAATTTTGAATCTCTATTCTGCCGGACAGGCGCGGCACTTTCTCCCCTGAAGACGAGCGCGCCATCACCTCAGAAGAACTATTTGCGGATTAGATGCTGGATGTCCGGGCGCTCCATATTCCCATGGTCCACGGACCATTTGCCGGCTTCGTCTTTACGGCCGGTCAGGCGACCCTCTTTCAGAAAGCGCTCGACACCATAGACGGTGAGATAGGTCTTCGCGCTGAACTCCTCGATGGAGTATGTGCGTTGCGCAGGCGCGGATTTGGAAGTATTGGCGGCGGCTGCGATGGGTTTGGAGGCAACCGGCGTTGCCGCAGGCGCGGCGGATTGCGCGGGCGCCACGGCGGTCAATTGGTCCGCGGATATCATCCACTTACCGCTCTGTTTGACACCTTTTACTTTTCCACTTTTCAGCCATTTGGAAACGGTCGATGGGGAAACGCCGGCGCGTTCGGCAAATTTCTGGCTGGTCAACATCTCTTGGGAGGCGCTCATTTGTATTGTACTCCTTTCGATCTTCTCTGAGTGGTCTACCATTAACCAACGACGGCCGATCATCTCAAAAACAGATAGAAGAAGCAAGAGACGAAGATAAATGGGGCGGAAGCGCTCTATGCCGCGGCAGTAAAGAGCAGTTTGCCTACGGAAGCTTCAAACAGTCAAAGAGGCAGTGATCTGGGCCACGGACGCGCTCACTTCGGCTGCCATTTCGACCAAGTCTTCATTTTTCAAGCGCAAGGTTTCCAGGCATCCCGCTGGAATGGGTTGATCTTCAAAGCCCGGACCACCCCCAAAACCGGCCTGGGCGGCGATATGGTTAGCCAAACATACGATGTAGGCCAATTGGTTTCCCTTGGACGCCTCAGGGGTGTGGTGAAAGCGCATGGCTTCAGCCTGGTTTTCCGGTAATTTCCATTTTTGGCACAAGTCGTGGGCGATCTCGGTATGATCGAATCCCAACAGGGTGCGTTCAGCTTCTAGAAAGGAAGGTGATTTTTCACGCAGGTACTGTTCGATCTCCCGGCGTTTGTTGGCGACATACGGATCCAAAGCCAATTTGCCGGCATCGTGGATCAATCCCACCGAAAAGGCGTCGTTTTCCATGGCCGGCGCCCGTCGCTTGGCGATCAGTCGGGAGGCGATGGCCGTGGCCAGGCTGTGTTTCCAGAGCACGCCGGCATTGAGCCCATAGCCCTTCAACTGTTTGCCCAGCAAGGAGCTGGACGACACCATGGTGATGACCTGTTCGAGGGTCTGATAACCTAAAACCACCGAGGCTTGATGGATCGAGCTGACCATGCCGCTCAGTCCGTAATAGGCGGAGTTGGCCACCTTGAGTATTTTGGCGGCGATGGCTTGATCGGTTTCGATGATTTTCGAGATGTCCTTGAAGCTGGAATTCGGATCGGACAGCACCTCCCGTGCTTTGAGCAGCACCTTGGGCATGGGCGGGAGGTCGTTGATGCGTTTTACGATTTTTTTTCTCAAATCGTCACTGGAGAGTTCCGATTCCGGTTCGTCGGCCAACGGTTTGAAAACGCGACGATCGGCCGGTGCCTCGGCCGGTGCGGCCTCTACAATCACCTCTTCCTGTTCCTGCGGTCGCAGGTCGAGGGTTATTTTCCCCTTGCACGAAGGGCAGGGGAATGAAACCACCTTGCCATGGGGCAGGCGGTCATCGGGCAATGTGTAGCTCTTTTGACATGTTGAACACTCAATGCGCATAAAACTCCCTCATTTATAACGGCGGCAGGGCGCATCGCCCGCGCATTCAGGGCCGGTGTGGCGGCCGCCAACTAAATTCACTCGCCGCCGCAATACGCTTTAAAAGCCCGCGATCTGAGTTATTATCGGTCCAGCTTTCGGCAAAGTTGAGCACCAAAATCAAAGGGAGAAAAAAATGGGGAAAGCGATTTTTGTTCAACGACCAGGCGGAATCGATGCCATGCATTGGGAGGCGCATGATCCCGGTCCTCCCCGAGAGGGCGAGGTCCGCCTGCGTCACGAAGCCATCGGATTGAACTTCATCGACATCTATCACCGTACGGGATTGTACCCGTTGCCCAAGTGGCCGGTCATCATCGGGTTGGAAGGCGCCGGCATCGTGACCGCGGTGGGCAGCGGTGTGGAGGAAGTGCGTGTGGGGGATCGGGTGGCCTATGCCGGTCTGCCGACGGGGGCTTATGCCCAGGAGCGCTTGATCCCTTCCCATCGTTTGGTGCCGCTGCCGGCCGAGATTGGCATGGAACAGGCCGCGGCGATCATGCTCAAGGGCATGACGGCGCGCTATCTCCTGTATGGATGCCATGCCGTGCAACCGGGGGATACGATCCTGATCCATGCAGCCGCGGGCGGCGTGGGCAGCATCGTCTGCCAATGGGCGCGGCATTTGGGGGCTACGGTCATCGGCACGGTGGGGTCGGAAGAGAAAGCAGCCTATGCCGCCCAACGCGGGTGCAATCACCCGATTCTTTATGGGAAAGAGGATTTTGTGGCCAAGGTCAAGCACCTCACCGGCGGGGAGGGCGTGGATGTGGTTTACGACTCAGTGGGTCAGGCCACCTTCCTGCGCTCCCTGGACTGCCTCAAGCCCTTGGGAACATTGGTTGCCTTTGGTCAATCCTCGGGACCCATCGCGCCATTTGACCCGAGCCTGCTGGCCGCCAAAGGTTCTCTTTTCCTGACGCGGCCATCCTTAATGACCTATACGGCCCGGCGCGACGATCTGCTGGCCCATGCCGCCGACCTGTTTGCGGTGATTCGCAAGGGAGCTGTTCGCGTGGAGATCAATCAACGCTACCCCCTGGCCGAGGCGGCTCGGGGGCATATGGAGTTGGAAAGTCGTCGTACCACCGGTCAATCCGTGCTGCTTCCCTTTTGACAATCGATCCGCGCCGCGATAACAGCAGGGCCGGCTGTTCGTGTCGAAACGATAGACGCACCCAAAGAGAGGATACCTGCCCATGAAGCTGACCCTCGTCATGGCCATGACCGCTGACGGCAAGATCGCCCGGCATAATCGGCATTTTCCCAACTGGACAGGTCGCGCGGACAAGCGCATGTTCAAACAGCTTACAACCGAGGCAGGGGTTGTGATCATGGGGGCCGGCACCTACGAGACCATCGGCAAACCGCTCTCCGGTCGTCTCAACGTGGTCATGACGCGCCATCCGGATCGATTTCAACCGGCTGAAAATTTATGGATCACGGCCGATAGCCCCGAACGCATCTTGTCAGAACTCGAGGCCAGGGGATACGCCGCCGCGGCCCTTACCGGCGGCGCGACGATTAACTCCTTGTTCGCTAGGGCCCACTTGATCGACGAGATGGTGGTGACCATCTCCCCGGTGCTTTTCGGTGAAGGCCTTTCCATGTTTTCGGAACCCATCCATGCGGCGCTGGATTTGAAGTCCATGAGGGAAATCGAACCTGGGGTGGTGGTGGTGCATTACGCGTTTCGCTACGATGCGACCACGCTGCCATCCCAATGAGGCACTACATCGACATCATGGCGATAAATATCGAATTTGACATTCACCCGAGGCTTAAGGCATAAATCGGGGCGTAAAATAAGCGCGAACCATTTTGCCGATCGGAAGTGCCATGGAGCTATTGCTATACAACACGATGACGCGCCGCAAGGAGCGTTTTGAACCCATCCAGCCGCCCCAGGTGGGGCTCTATACTTGCGGTCCCACGGTCTATAACTACGCCCACATCGGCAATCTGCGCACCTATATTTTCTCGGACATCCTCAAGCGCGTGCTGCTTTACAACGGCTTCGAGGTGCGCCACGTCATGAACATCACCGACGTGGGGCATCTGACCGGCGACCGCGACATGGGCGAAGACAAGCTGGAAAAGGGCGCCCGCAGCGAAGGCAAGAGCGCCTGGGAGATCGCCGCGTACTACACCCAGGCCTTCAAGAAGGATATTCGGCGCCTGAACATTCTGGAACCGACCATCTGGTGCAAGGCCACAGAGACCATCGCCGACCAGATCGCCCTGATTCAAACCCTGGAGGTCAAGGGCTACACCTATCGTACCAGCGACGGCATCTATTTCGACACCTCCCGTTTTAAAGATTATGCCAAGCTCTCCCACCAGGATCTGGAAGCCTTGCAGGAGGGCGCGCGGGTAGAGAAAAACCCAGAAAAGCGCAATGCCACCGACTTTGCCTTGTGGAAATACTCGCCGGCCGGCGTTCAACGCCAGATGGAGTGGCCCTCCCCGTGGGGCGTGGGCTTCCCCGGCTGGCACATCGAATGCTCGGCCATGAGCATGAAGTACTTGGGAGCGTTGCTGGATATCCACTGCGGCGGCACTGACCATGTGGATGTGCATCATACCAACGAGATCGCCCAATCCGAGGCGGCCACCGGGCGCAAGTTTTTTAATTACTGGATGCATGGCGCCTTCTTGATCATCGCCGGCGGCAAGAAGATGGCCAAAAGCGAAGGTAATTTTCTCACCCTGGAGACCACCGTTGCCAGCCAGCGCATCGATCCCCTGGCTTTCCGCTTCGCCTCGTTCCAGACCCATTACCGCAAGCCCATGGAATATGGCGATGAAGCCATTGCCGCGGCCCAAAACGGTTTGCAGCATTTGCGCAACCAGGCACGTGTTTTGATGGATGCCGCTCCCCCTTCGGAGGTGGATGCAGGATACCGGGAAAAGTTCCTTCAGGCGATCAACAACGACCTGAACATCCCCCAGGCCCTGGCCGTGGCTCAGGATATGCTCAAATCGGAACTCGCACCGGCGGCCAAACTGGCGACGCTCTTAGACTATGATCGTGTGCTGGGCTTGGACCTGCAAAAGAGCGGCGCCGATCAGACCCTGCCTGCCGAAATCCAAGCCCTGGCCGATGCCCGCCAGCGTGCCCGCAAGGAAAAACAGTGGGCGCTTTCCGACCAGTTGCGCGACCAGATTCAGGCCCTGGGGTATGTGGTTCAGGACAGCTCCCAGGGCATGAAGGTGTTCAAGCCTTGAGCACTGCGGCCCAAGAACGATACCCCCATGGATGAGACGCAACGAGAGTCCCTGCTCAACAACCCATCCAGCTTGCAAGCGTGGATTCGAGACAAAACGGCTGAAGCCGGTTTGCACCACTCCTTCAATGCGTTGCCGGAAGAGGACGCCAAGGCCGCATCGGTGGTGCTCTTCGTCCTGACCGATTGCGCCGAGGCCACCACCGATGGCCGCGGACAACCATGTTTGATCTTGAACAAGCGCTCTGCCCAGGTGCGCCAGGCCGGAGATTTATGCTGCCCCGGCGGTGGCGTCACATGGCCCAAGGACCGCTTCCTGGGTCGGCTCTTGCGTCTGCCGGGATGCCCCTTGTGGCGCTGGTCCAGGGATAGCAAAGGCGGCTCCCCAGAGAACCCGACCCATCGAACCTTGTCGATTTTGCTGGCGGCCGGACTGCGCGAAGCTTGGGAAGAGATGCACCTCAACCCCCTGCGCTTCTTGTTTCTGGGGGTGCTGCCCGAACAACATCTGGTGATGTTCAAGCGGGTGATCTACCCCATCGTGGGGTGGGCGGCTCCCCAGCCGCTCAAGCCTAACTGGGAGGTTGAGCGTATCGTGCCCATCCCTTTGCGCAACCTGTTGGACCCGCTTCATTACGGCCGCTTCCGCCCCATGGTAAGCTCCGCCACCAAAGGCGACAGCCAACCGCTGCGGTACGATGACTTTCCTTGCTTTATTCATGAAGACGAGCATGGCAGGGAGATGCTGTGGGGCGCCACCTATCGGATCACCCAGTTTTTTTTTGCAGCTAGTTTTCGATTTTGAAGCCCCGCCGACCGAGCATCTGCCCGTGGCCCATCGCCAACTGGATGAAACCTACCTCAACGGATCGCGTTGGCAAGCCCGGACATCCAAGCGCAAAGACGAGAGTGACTGGTAAAAGAAAGCGCCCCCCAAGGTAGTGAGGCGCTTTCCGGTATACCATATATGGTAGAATGGCCGGCCGCTTAGCCCTTGCCGGCCAGCTTCAGCATGATGGCGTTTTGCATGTGCATGCGGTTTTCGGCCTGAGGGAAGATGATGGCGGCCGGCGATTCCATGACCGCATCGGATACTTCCAGGCCGCGCTGGGCCGGCAGGCAATGCATGAAGACCGCCGTGGGCTTGGCAGCGGCCATGAGTTCCGATGTCACGGTGAAGCGTTTGAAATGGCGCTTGCGCTCCTCCAACTCGTGCTTCTTGCCCATGGAGGCCCATACATCGGTATAGACCACATCCGCGTCCTTGACCGCGCTTAGGGGGTCATGCACGATTTCCACGGTGCTCACTCCGGCCTGCTTGGCGCGTTCGAAGGTGGCCTGATCCGGCGGATAGTTCAGAGGGCAGGCGCAGACAAAGTGCAAAGGCAGGCGCATGGCCAGTCTCAGCCAACTGTGGACGATGTTGTTGCCGTCGCCCACATAGGCGATTTTCAAGTTGTCGGCCCGGCCGAAGTGCTCCTTGAGGGTCAGGATATCGGCCATGATCTGGCAGGGGTGGTTGTAATCGGTCAAACCGTTGATCACCGGCACGGTGGCGTAGCGCGCCAGTTCCAGAATGTGGGCGTGATCGAAGAGGCGGGCCATGATCAGGTCGTTATAGCCGCTGAGCACCCGGGCGACGTCTTTGGCCGGTTCGCGATTGCCCACATCGATGTCGGCCGGGTTTAAATAGATGGCGTGACCGCCCAGTCGATAAAAGCCGGTTTCGAAGGAGACCCGGGTGCGCGCCGATGGCTTGGCAAAGATCATGGCCAGGGAATGATCCTTGAACGGCTTGTACGCTTCCCGGTTTTTCAGTTTGCGTTTGACTTCAACGGCCAGATCCAGGGAGGACAAGATTTCGTCCCGGGTCCAATCGTCGATATGCAAAAAATCTTTTTCCACGGCCTTTCTCCTTATGCGAGTTCTCGGACAAGAACGCCAACGCATTGAAAAAGTTCCCTCTAGAGCAAAGAACCGGGGGGGCGTCAAGCTTCAATTACTTGAAATTTATTTCTGCCGGGTCTATAGACTTTTCCTTTGAATGTAGGGCATTGCCAGTTGGAAAGGAGCGTCGGAGCATGGGGTTATTGGATGTCTGTCCATTGGAGACATGGGTCTCGCTGGAAAACGATATTTATGAGCGCTCGGGTTTGAATGCATCGGTTTACGATACCGCCGGGATTCGCATCAATGCCCACCCCCGCTGGCCCAACCGGCTCTGTCCGGAGATCAAGGCCACGCCCAAGGGACAGAGTTTCATCTGTGCCACCGCCCATATGAATATCGCCATCATGGCCAAAGAGAGCCGGGCTCCTGTGATCGAGGAGTGCGACGCCGGCATGCTCAAGCTGGTGGTTCCTATTTTCGTGGAAGACGAATATATAGGCAGTGCCGGCGGTTGCGGTTTGCTGTTGGACCAGGGCGAAGTCGACAGTTTCCTGGTCAACAAGATCACCGAAATCGACGAGGCGCGTGTGGAATCCCTGGCACAGGGAATTCCGGCCTTGACCCTGCGGAAAGTCCAGGATTTGGCGCAATTTATTCAACGGCGCATCGAAGCGATCGTCCATGATTGTACGGCCGGGAAAAAAGAGGCGCACCCTTGAATCCACGCGAAAAGCAAGTGGCCATTGTGGGCGCCGGCGTTGCGGGGCTGGCCGCCGCGGATGAAATCGCCCGCTGGGGCGTGAACATCACCCTCCTGGAACAAGGGCCGTCGGTCGGCGGGCATGCCGCGCGTTTCAACTGCAAAGCCCTGGGCGAATGCGTCACCTGCGGGGCTTGCCTGGCGAACGAGCGCCGCCTGCATGTGGCCAACAAGCAGAACGTATCGATCCTCACCGGCGTGCGCATCACCGGCATTCAGTGCGCGGCTAGTTTTACCATCCGCTACCAACTCACCGAAGATCGAAACCCGGCAGGCGAACTGAAGGCCGACGCCCTGCTGCTGACCACCGGTTTCAAGCCATACGATCCATCCGACAAACCCTACGGCTATGGGCGCTTTCCCAACGTGCTGACCCTGCTGGACGCGGAAGGTCGCCTGCAGCGGCATGGCCATCTGAGCTGTCCTTCCGACGGGCAGCCTCCGGAGCGGATCGCCTTTATCCAGTGCGTGGGCAGCCGCGACAGCCGCATCGGGCACCCCTGGTGCTCGAAAATCTGCTGCGGCGCGGCCCTGCGCATGGCGCGCCTGATCCAACAGCGGCGCCCCCAGACGGCGGTGACCTTCTTTTATATCGACGTGCAGACCTTCGGGAAGAACTTCCAGCAGTATTACGATCAGACCCGCCGGCAGGTGCGGATGGTGCGCGCCATCCCCGGCGACATTGTCCAGACCGAAGCCCAGCGCTTGCAGGTGGCCTACTTCGATCCCGACACGCGCAAGGCCCTGGAAGCGCCCTTCGATATGGTGATCCTCTCGGCCGGAATCGCTCCGCGCCCGGACAACGCGATCCTGGCCGACATGCTGGGCATGCCGTTGGCGCAAAGCGGTTTCTTTCTTAGTCATGCGAGTCAAGAAACGGGCAAGGGGGCAGGGGTTTTCACGGCCGGTGCGGCACTCGGCCCCATGAGCATTGCCGAAAGCATCGACAGCGCCGGCAAAGCGGCTTGGGATCTTTTAAATTATCTGAAAATCGAAGTTATGCCCAAATAATGAAACCGGGCCTCGGCTTTTGGTTCCATGAAACGCTGCATTTAAATGTGAGGTTCCCAGCAAATTATGCCTCTCCGACACCATACGCTGATTCTTGGCAGGGGCGAGTGCGCCCGGCTGTTGGCTGAACGATTGAGCCGCCAGAGCTTCGACGTTGCCCTCGCAGCCGCTGACAATGCTGACCCGAAACCGGCCGTCGCCAATGGATCGATGACGCACTGGCGCGGCGGCCGCCTCATCGACTGCCAGGGGCAGGCCGGCGCGTTTCAGGTTGCGGTCGACCACGATGGCCAGCGCATGATGCGCCAGGTGGGCAGCATCGTGGTGGCCGAGCAGGCGCGGCATCTGCCCAACTTCGCTGCCTACGGCTTAAAGCCATCCGGGCGCGTGCTCTCCATCGCCGAAGCGGAAACGCTCCTTTCGGGCGAAGGCTTCGCGGCAACCACCCGGGGGGCCGCGAACGTGCTCTTCTTAAACGATTGGGCCGAGCAGTGCCATCCTGTAACGGCGGCCCGCATGTTGCGTCTATGCCTGGGCGTGCAGCAGTCCGGCAGGCGCACGGTCTATATGAGCGGCCAGCTCAAGGTCTCCGGCGACGGCATGGAAGCCTGCTGCCAGGCCGCCAAGACCGCCGGATCGGTTTTCTTTAAATTCGACCGCGAATTCCCTAAGTTAGAGGAATTAAAGGACGGCCGAATCCAGGCTGCTTGGCAGGACGATACCACGCACCTCGCCTTCGCCATGAGCTTCGATTATGTGGTGGTGGACGAAAAGATCGTTCCGGACCCATCCCTGGCGCAGTTGGCCAAGGTGCTGCGGCTCGATCGCGACCTGCAGGGCTTTGTACAAAGCGACAATGCCCATCGCTGGAGCAACACCACCAACCGGCGCGGCATCTTCGTTGCCGGCGGGTCCCGGGCCATCCTTTCGCCGGAGGCTCAACAGGCCGATGCCGGCCATGCCGCCCTCAAAGTCGCTGAATTCCTGACGGACCTGGATCGTCCCGCGCTGCCCCGCGTGGAGATCGACGCCGGGCGTTGCGCGCGCTGTCTGACCTGCTATCGCCTCTGTCCGCATGCAGCCATCGAAATGACGCCGCGCATGACCATCATGCCCCAGGCGTGCCAAAGCTGCGGGCTATGCGCGGCCGGATGTCCCAACCGGGCCATCCAGGTGCGCGACGACCAGTTGGATGCAACCCTTCAGCGCCTGATGATCGCGGAGGCCGGCCCTCGGCTGGTCGCCTTCTGTTGCCAACGCTCCGCCCTTCAGGCCCGGGAAATGGCGATCGCTGCGGGACACAGTCTGCCGGCCGGCCTGGTGGTGGTGGAAGGCATTTGCGGCGGCAGCTTCGCGGTGCGCCATCTGTTAAGCGCTCTGGAGGCCGGTGCCGACGGCATATTGGTGTTGACCTGCCACCCGGGCAATTGCCATTCGGAACAGGGCCCGCGCAACGCCCAGCAGCGCGTTGCCGCCGCGGCTCAGGCCTTGGCCCTGGCCGATGTCGGCGCAGAGCGCCTTCAGTTCAGCACGCTGGCCGCCAATATGGGCGCCGAATTCGCTTCCAGGCTCCAACAGTTTGCTCAAAAAATCGCCGCTCTGGGGCCGATCGCCCAGGCCAGCGCGCCGGGCCTGAAGCCGCGCGCGGAATCGGAAGAAAAACCATGACCACCCTCTCAGACATCATCTCCTTTGAAAGCTTGAATCCCGGTCGTTCCAGGGATTGGTCCTGTGCCCAGGATCTATGCCTGACCTGCGCCAACTGTTCCGGCGCCTGTCCGGTGGCGGGTGTGGACGATTTCGACCCGCGCAAAGTCGTGCGCATGGTCGCTATGGGCATGACGGATCAGGTGGCGGCCGAACGCTGGCCCTGGATTTGCACCATGTGCGGCAAATGCGAACAGGTTTGCCCCATGGGCATCGCCATCCCCGACCTCATGCGCCGCATCCGGTCGCTGCGCAGCCGGGACAAGATCCCCGGCATTTTGCAAGGCGGCCTGGACAATGCCTTGCGCACCGGCAACAACCTGGCCCTGCCCAGGGAGGACTTCGTTTTCATCCTGGAAGATGTCGGGGGGGAGATTGCCGAGGAAGAGGGCTTCGAAACCTTTATGGTGCCCATCGACAAGCAAGGCGCCAACATCCTCACCACCATCCACAACAAGCTGGTCAATACCCATACCGAAGACTTGAAGCACTGGTGGAAGATCTTCCATGCCGCCGGCGAGGATTGGACCGTGGCCAGCGACAACTGGGAAGGCACCAGTTGGGGCTATTTTACCGGCGACGACGAGGCCATGAAGACCATGGCCGGCCGCATCGTGGAGAACATGCGCCGGCTCAAGGCCAAGACCCTGTTGTGGCCCGAGTGAGGGCACGCCTATCTGGCGACCAGGCTTGGTCTGCAGAAATGGTTCCCCGAGGCGCTTGAGAAGTTTGAAACCATTACGGTGTTCGACCTGTTGATCCGCTATATCCGCCAGGGCCGCATCACCCTGGACCGTGATCGCTTTACGGAGCCGGCCACCTACCACGACCCGTGCAATTACGGCCGGCGGGCGGAAAAGATCTTCGGTCATGGATTTTTCGACGAGCCGCGCTGGATCATGGATCAGTGCCTGGCCAACTGGGTGGATCTCTATCCCGACCGGCGGCACCAATTCTGCTGCGGTGGGGGCGGCGGGGCCCTGACCAATGGCTATAACGAGGAGCGGATCTTTTACGGCCGCCGCAAAATGGAGCAAATCAAGGCCGTCGGCGCCGGCATGCTGGTGGTCCCCTGCCATAGCTGCCATGGCCAGCTCAACAATATCAAGGCCACCTACGGCATGCCCCAGTTGTCCGTCAAATACTTGTGGGAACTGGTGGCCGATTGTCTGGTTCTGCCTGCAAAATAGTGTTTTGCTTGCCTCCACGCGACGGAACATGGTAGAGGAGTCACCCTTGTGCCCCGGCGATTCGGTCATGGCCTGCCTGGCATCGGGGTGATCGGTACCATGTTCAAAGGAGGATTTATGCGACGCGGGATTTGGTTCGTCATCGCCTTGACGGCTCTGATGATCGGTATGGGATGTGCCCCCCAACCTTCCCAAAAGGCGGGTCAGGCGGTTCTATTCGATGGCCTGATCAACGTATTCGACAATGGCATATACTATCGCGGCACGCAGATCGGCAGCATTCAAGCCACCGAGACGGGCAAGGGCAATGTTACCCGCGTCGCGATCACGATCTCCCCTGAATTCGCAGCGAGTATGGGCGATCAGGTCGTCTTTTATGTGGATAGGGGCCGTCTGGAAGCGGCCCAGCTTCAATCCTTCGGCATTCCCCTCGAACCGGGAGCGCCGATTTGCGGATTCGCCTCGCAGACCGAATTCAACTGGTTTAAATTCAAAACCCTGCTCAAAGACCGGGTCGGCGCCGCCCGGCAGCGTGCTTTAGCGCTACAAGCGCGCATGGGATAGAGACTTTTTTCGGTAGTCCATGAACGCAAACAACTTTCCCCACATTTACCTCGCCCCGTTGCGTGGGTTGACGGGGGCGATCTTTCGCGCCACTTACGCGCAGTTCTTCCAAGGCATCGACGGCGCGGTGGCACCCTTCCTGACGACGATCGAGGGTACGCGGATCAAAGCCGGCCAGCTCAAGGAATTGCTGCCCGAGAACAATCGGGACATGCCGGTCGTTCCCCAGATTCTGAGCAAAACGGCCGAAAGGTTCATCGTGCTGGCCAAGGCGCTCTTCGACCTGGGCTACGAAACGGTCAACTGGAACCTGGGGTGCCCCTTCGCCCGCGTGGCCCAGAAGAAACGGGGCTCGGGGTTGCTGCCCCACCCCGATCTGGTCCAGGCTTTTCTCGACAAGACCCTGGCGGCGATCCCCAATCGCCTGAGCATCAAAACGCGCCTGGGGCGCCGCCATGCCGACGAGATCCTGGCCCTGATGCCGATTTTCAATGCCTATCCCATCCAGGAGTTGATCATCCACCCGCGCACCGGAGAGCAGATGTATACCGGCACGCCCGATCTGGTGCGCTTTGCCCAATGCCTGGATTTAAGCAAACGCCCGGTCGTCTATAACGGGGATATCAACACCCGGGAGGATTTCGAAAAATTGAGGCATCGCTTCCCCGCGGTCAGCGGCTGGATGATCGGGCGCGGGGTATTGGGCGATCCATTTTTGCCAGCCGCCATCAAAGGCCTGTCCGAGTGCAACGGGAACCGGATCGACCAATTCAGGCATTTTCATGATACGCTGTATGAACGCTATGCCCAAGTGCGCCATGGTCCGGCCCATCTGGTGGACAGCATGAAAGGGTACTGGACTTATTTTGCCGCCTTTTTCCCGGACGGCGAGCGAATTCTCAAGCAGGTGCGCAAGGCCCACGGCGTCGATCAATACCGGCAAGTGGTCAACGCTTTTTTCGATCGCGCCTCGAACCCAACCGCCTGCTCGGCAGGGTGTTGAAAAAGGGGAATCATGGACCCACTCTATTGGGCGGCTTTATTGAGTTTCATCGCCGGCGTGTGCGGGTACATCATCGCACGCTTTTGGATCGTACCCATCGGCCGTTATCGGCGGACCAAAAAGCAGTTGTGCCGAGAGCTGGCAAGTTACGGCCAAAGTCTGCCCGCCGAAGACGACGCCCGTTTGAAGCCTGGCGCGGAAAATCCCCAGTTGCTTCAAATTCGCCAATTGGGGTTGAAACTGGTAGAAGTGCATAACTTCGAATTGCCCTATTGGTATCGCCTGGTGCTCGTGACGCGCAAGGAATCGCCCCAAGCGGCTTTCGACCCGATCCAACGTCTGGAAAACATGCCCGGCGTCCGCCAGGCCAGGCAATGTATCGAGCGTATCGACCGGCATCTGGGCGCGACCCGTTCTGCCAACGTTTAAGGAGAATACTTTGAATTTCGCCTTAAGAATTATCCTGGTGTGGTTTTGCCTGGGGATCTCGCCCGCCATGGCCCAGGAAAAGATCACCGCCGCCATGGTGCGCCTGCCCAAAAACTTGAATCTATGCGGGGAAGCCGTGCCTACCCATTTGGACGATGTGCGCGAGCGCTTCGAAAAGGAAATGCTGCTGACCCTCTGGGATCGGCCCCAGGTGCTGCTGTGGCTCAAGCGTGCCCCGCGCTTCCTGCCGTTAATTTCCCAGGAGTTGAAAAAGGCCGGCATGCCCGATGACTTGAAATATTTGGCCATCGTGGAGAGCGCCCTGATGCCCCATGCCGGTTCGTCCCGGGGGGCCGTGGGTTTCTGGCAACTGCTTCCGGAAACGGCGCGCAAGTACGGCCTGACGGTGGACGAGTTTATCGATCAGCGCCGGGATCTTTTTCTTTCCACCCCGGCCGCCTTGGCCTATCTGAAAGATCTTTCCAAGCGTTTCTCTTCCTGGACCTTGGCCCTGGCGGCCTACAACATGGGGGAGGGGACGGTGGACGCCGAGATCCTGGAGCAGAAGACGCGGGATTACTACCAGCTCTACCTGCCCTTGGAGACCCAACGTTTCGTCTTCCGAGTGCTGGCCGTCAAACTCATCGTGGGCGATCCGCAAAAGTACGGCTTCGAACTGGCCGCGGAAGACGGTTATGACCCATTGCGCTTCGATACGGTGAATGTGGATTGCCCCCAGGAAACGCCGCTGCGTTTGCTGGCCCAAGCCGCCAATACTTCCTTTAAAGCGATCAAGGACCTGAACCCTCATTTGCGCGGGCACTATCTGCAAGCGGGCCGGCACGCCGTGCGGGTTCCGCCCGGCGGGAGCGCCAAATTCGATGAACGCTTCCAGAAGCTGCTTGCGGACCATGCGCAAGAGCGGCAGCAACGGATCTACGTCGTTCAAAAAGGCGACAACCTTTCCTCGATTGCCGAAAAATTCCATGTGCCTCTGGCGGCGCTGCTGATCTGGAACCGCATCGATATGAAGAGAGACCTTCAGCCCGGAGAGAGCCTGGTGATCTACCCCCGGCCCGAACTTCCGGAAGAACCTTAAATGAAAATAGAACAGCCGAAATAGACCATGAAGAAAAAGAAAATATACGGGGAGACTCTCAAAGAGCAACTGAAGGCCAGCACCCGGGATCGTATTCACCACTTCATTATGGCCCGGGATAGCATCCGGGGGGTGGCCCTGCATGCCACGCGCATGGTCAACGAGATGCGCTGGAATCATGAGCTGGGGGTGCTGGAGACGTTGGTCCTGGGCCATGCCTACATGGCGGCCGCCTTGATGTCAGCCCAATTGAAAGGCAATGACCGCATCCGCATCGAGGTGGAGTGCTCCGGACCGATCAAAGGGCTTTCGGCGGAGGCCAATGCCTTCGGTGAGGTTCGCGGCTACCTGGACCGGGTGCCGATTCCCATCGCCAAACCCCTGGAGAGTTTCGATCTGTCGCCCTTTTTCGGAGCCGGCTTCATTTCGGTGACCAAATATCTCCAGGATGCCAAACACCCTTTCACCGGTAAGGTGATGATGGAGTACGGCAGTCTGGCCAAGGACCTGGCACTTTACTATCTCAAATCGGAACAGGTCCCGACGTCGATCTCCCTGGGGATTCTTTTCGATAAGGAGGGGCAGGTGCAAGGAGCCGGCGGGTTGCTGCTTCAGGCGTTGCCCGGGGCCGACGATGATGTTTTATCCCACTTGGAAGCTCTGGTGCGTGGGCTCCCTTCTATGGGGCAGTCAGTAAAGCGCGAAGATTTCCCCGGCGCTTGGCTTGATGCAACTTTTCAGGGTTTGGAACCCCGGCTGCTCGACCAGCGGGGAGTGGAGTTCATGTGCCACTGCGGCGAGCAGCAGATTCGCGCCATGCTCTCCATGCTCGAACTGAATGAATTGGCCGATATGGCCGCAAACGGTCCGTTCCCGGTGGAAATCCGTTGCCACAAATGCAACACCTGTTATGCCTTCGATCAGGCGGCGGTCCAGGCTATTTATGCCCAGCGAGCCGGCTAGCGTTTCAGCTTGTTCAGGGCGAAGAAGATACCGGCGATGGTCTTGGCGTCCTCGATTTTGCCTTGCATGATCATGCTGACCACATCGGACAAGGGCAGGGGATAGACTTCCAGCAGTTCGTCCTGGTCTAAATTTTGGGCGGCCGGCGCCAGATCCCTGGCCAGGAAGAGATGGATGCGCTCGTCGGAGTAGCCCGGCACCGGCGTGATCGCCCCCAGCCGCTCCCACCCGCCGGCCGTGTAACCGGTCTCTTCGGTCAACTCGCGTTGGGCGCATACCAAAGGGTCCTCTTTGCCGTCAAAGGTTCCGGCCGGGATCTCCCACATGAAATCGCCCACGGCGTGGCGATACTGCTTGAGCATCACCACCTTATCCGTACCCAAAAGCGGTACCACGGCCGACGCGCCAGGATGACGCAGAATTTCCAAATCGACGTTAAAGCCGTTGGGGAAGGTGACATTCTCCACGGTGATGTCGAACACCCGTCCGTGTCGGATGGTGCGCCTTTTGTTAACCTGCAAGCTCATGGTCGATTTTGCCTTCCTTATGTCTACTTCCCGGTCTTGGGGCCGGGCGCGCCGGTTTGGGCGCTATTGCCTTTCAACTGATCGACGATGTTTTTCAAGCTGTCGCCGCCCGGGGTCTTGGTGTCGGGATCAATGGATAGCAAACGCTCCCAAGCCGCCAGAGCGCCCTGGGTGTCGTCGAGGTCGTGCATGAGCACGATGCCTTTGTTGTAAAGGGCGATGCGATGATCCTGCTTGAGGGAAAGGGCGTGGTCGAAAGTCTCCACCGCCTTGCGCGGATCGCCGTTGCGCCGGTACATCACTCCCAAATCGGTCCATACATCCGGCCGATTGCCGTCCAGCTTCAGGGAGGTTTCATAGGCGGCGATGGCCTCCGCCGGTTTATCCATATCGAAGTAGAGGTGGCCCAGTTGGGTCCATGCGTCCACATCGTCCGGTGTGCGTTTGGTTTTTTCCAACAGCTCCTTCAGTACCTGGCTCTGTTCGGCGCTCACCGGTGGTTTGCCATCGGCTTGCATGCCCGTGGGCATCGCATCACCGGAGCGAAAAATAGAAAAAATCACACCCGCCACAAATCCCACCGCCAGGGCCGCAGCCACCAGCAGGATCATATTCTCCGTCTTCACATATCCTTTTATTATCTTGCCTTCTTGAGCCTTCATGGTCTGCTCCTTCCCCAGGGGCGGGATATTATCCGATCGAAATCCAGCGCGACAATATAGGGTGGATGCCGGAGCCACGCAAGGTGAAAATGGTTCGGTTAAAATCTCTTGCAAAGGAGATTCGGACCGCGTTATCCAAAGATCGTACTCCCCCTTTAATCCAGAAAGGAGCGTTTTGCATGACGATCCACCCGTTTGCCGGAAAGCCGGTACCGGCAGCCATGCTTGCCGACATCCCTAAATTGGTCACCGCTTACTACACGCTTGCCCCGGATGCCGGCGTTGCCTCCCAACGGGTCGCCTTCGGCACTTCGGGGCACCGCGGGTCATCTTTCAAAAGCAGTTTCAACGAAGCCCACATCCTGGCCATCAGCCAGGCCATTTGCCGCTACCGCAAGAGCCGGAACATCGACGGTCCCCTGTTTTTGGGCATGGATACCCACGCGCTCTCCATGCCGGCATTCGCCAGCGCCTTGGAAGTATTGGCGGCGGCCGGTGTAGAGGTCATGATCGCGGATGGCTTGGCCTACACCCCCACCCCGGCCATCTCCCATGCGATTCTGACGTACAATCAGGGCCGCACCAGCGGCCTGGCCGACGGTATCGTCATCACCCCATCGCACAACCCGCCCGAGGACGGCGGCATCAAATACAACCCGCCCAGCGGCGGACCGGCCGGCGGCGAGATCACCGGTTGGATTGAAAAAACGGCCAATGAACTGCTGGCCGCGGATTTGAAGGGCGTCCAACGGATTCCCTATGAACGGGCGCTGCGCGCGGACACCACCCATCGTTACAACTATATCGATGCCTACACGCGCGATTTGGTCAAGGTGATCGATCTGGCCGCCATCCGGCAGGCCGGCATCTCGTTCGGGGTGGACCCGCTCGGCGGGGCAGGGGTGCAATACTGGCCGGTCATCGCCGAGCGCTATGGACTGAAGCTAACGGTGGTGGACGACACCGTGGATGCCTCCTTTCGCTTCATGAGTCTGGACTGGGACGGCCGTATCCGCATGGATCCCTCCTCGCCCTATGCCATGCAGCGTCTAATGGGCCTCAAAGATCGATTTCAACTGGCCTGCGCCTGCGACACGGACCATGACCGGCACGGCATCGTCACCCGTGCGGGGTTGATGCCGCCCAACCATTACCTGGCCGTGTGCGTGGATTATCTCTTCCAGCATCGGCCCCAGTGGTCCCCCGCGGCCGCCGTGGGCAAAACCCTGGTCAGCAGTCAGATGATCGACCGCGTTGCCGGAGCCCTGGCGCGCCGGGTGTACGAGGTGCCTGTCGGGTTCAAGTGGTTCGTGGACGGCTTGCTGGACGGCTCGTTGGGCTTTGGCGGGGAAGAGAGCGCCGGTGCCTCTTTCGAATGCCTGGACGGCAGCGCCTGGTCCACGGACAAAGACGGCATCATCGCCTGCCTGCTGGCCGCCGAGATCATGGCCCGCACCGGGCGCGATCCGGCGGAAATCTACACCCAATTGTCCCAGCGCTTCGGCGCCCCTTTGTATGCGCGGATCGATGCTCCCGCCACACCGGAGCAAAAAGCGGCCTTGTCCAAACTCACGCCGGAACGAGTCCGCCTCCAGACCCTGGCCGGCGAGCCCATTCAAGCCGCTTTGACCCATGCGCCGGGCAACGGCGCCGCCATCGGCGGTCTGAAGGTGGTGGCGGCCAGCGGCTGGTTCGCGGCGCGGCCTTCGGGCACGGAGAACATCTATAAGATCTATGCCGAAAGCTTCAAGGACGACGAGCACTTGCGGCGCATCCAGGCCGATGCCCAGGCCATCGTCAGCGAGGCGGTGGCATAATGGATTGCCCAACGGAAAAAAAGAGCCCGGGTGCGGCGCCCATGGAATCCCTGCACCAACTGATCTTTGCCGACGCCGCGCGGATGACGACCCTCACCCCTGAAAGCATCGATCTTGTGGTCACGTCGCCGCCATACCCCATGATCGAAATGTGGGACGATCTGTTCCGCGCGGCCGATGGAGATATTAAAACAGCCTTCAAGCAGTCGGATCCCGACCGCGCCTTCGAGAAGATGCACGGCCTGCTGGACAAGGTGTGGGCCGAACTACGGCGCGTGGTCAAGCCCGGCGGTATCGTCTGCATCAACATCGGCGATGCCACCCGCACCATCTCCGGCCGCTTCCGGCTCTTCGCCAACCATGCACGTATCATCTCTGCCTTTGGCGCCTTGGGTTTCGATCAACTGCCCGCCATCATCTGGCGCAAGACCA
>JAKAFO010000293.1 GCA_021819735.1 Deltaproteobacteria bacterium | reverse complement strand
AGAACTCGTCGTTGCGCAACCCTTCCAGCACGCGGTTGGCGGCGATCTCGGTGTCGATGCCGGTCACCACCAGCTCCTTGTTGTATTTGCGGGCCGGCTTCTCCTTGACCAGGTCGTCGTGGTAGAGCGGTCCGCCGTAGCGCGCCTGGCGGTTACGATAACTGTCATACACCCGGGATTTGACGAAGCCGGGGCAGAGCACCGACACGTCGATGCCGTCCTTCTTGAATTCCGAGCGCCAGCATTCGGAGAGACTCACCACGGCTGCCTTGGTGGCGCAATAGGGGCCGGAGAAAGAGACGCCGTGGATACCGGCGATACTGGCCACGTTGAGGATGTGTCCGCCCTCGCCATGGGATTTCAGCAGGGAATGGAACACCTGGGCGCCATAGACGATGCCCATGAGGTTGACGTCGATGGTCCAGCGCCAGTCCGTTTCGGTGAGATGTTTATGGGCGCCGGTGGCGGCCACGCCGGCGTTGCCCACCAACAGGTGCACCTTGCCGAAAGTGGCGACGGCTTTTTGGGCGGCCACCTCCCACTCCTCTTTCAAGGCCACGTCCAGGGCCACCCCTTCGACCTTCAGGCCCTCGCCTTTTAAAGTTTCCACCGCCTGGGCCAGCATCGTGGTGTCGATGTCGGCCAGCATCACATTCATGCCCTCCCGGCCCAGCACGCGCCCGATGTGAAAGCCGATGCCCTCTGCACCGCCAGTGATAAACGCCGTTTTGCCTTTGAAATCTTTCATGTTCGCTCCTGTTATGAATTCGCTCCGCCCGCTTGAACGTCGTGCAGATATCAGGAATCCGATGACTATGTCAATTTGCCTTGTTGTCCGAAAATAGAACTCCAAAGACCGATGCCCCGCATTTCAACTTTCAGCCTGCATCTTTCAACTTTCCCCCTTCGCCATTTTTTGCTATGCATACCCCGACACCGCAAGCCATTTCCGCCGCACCTTTACTACAAACAAACCGGCACTTGCCATGCAAAGGAAAAAACCTTGCGCGACTACAGCTCCCTCACACCGCCGTCGTCTGCGCCGACCGACTCCTGGCCGTCGATTAAAACCAGCGCCTGGGGCCTGATCAGCTTTCTGATCCTGCTCGAAGGGGTCCGCATCCAGGAGTATTTTTCGCCTTTTACGGCCGGCATCCTGCTGTTGCTCTCCATCGCGGTGCCGATCGTCGTGGCCGAAGCCCTGATTTTCAAATCGTACCGGCATGCGGAGACCGGCCTGGATTTCCGCTACGCCTCCCGGGTAAACCTCAAACGGGTGATCGTCAAGCTGTTCGGCCTGTATGCCTCCATGGCCATGATCGGCGTGTGCTACTTCCTCTACCATGAATACGCCGGCGGCTTTTATCACAACTACTTCCTGCTTCTGAAATACCTGGTCCCCGGCACCTGCGTGCTGGCCATCCCTTATATTTACGTCCTGGACCGCTACCTGCTGGTCAAAAAGGACGCCAACTGGCACGCCGGCATGTTCTTCCTGGGCCAGATCCACCAGGTGGACCGGGAGATCTTGAAGAACCACATCCTGGGATGGTTCGTGAAGGGCTTTTTCCTGCCGCTGATGTTCACCTACTTCATCCAGAACATCGGCTCGCTGCAGCACCAGAGCATCGTCAAGGCCATCGGCGAGCTGTTCAGCAACAACCCCGCCGCCTTCTACCACGCCATGGTCACCACGATCTTCACCATCGACCTGGCCTACGTCAGCATCGGGTACATGGCCACCTTCCGGATCTTCAACTCCCATATCCGCACGGTGGAGCCGACCTTTCTGGGCTGGTTCGTGGCCCTGATCTGCTACCATCCTTTCTGGAACCAGATCGATTCGGTCTATCTTTCGTACAACAAGGACAACCTGAACTTCGACGGCTGGCTCTCCAACCACCCGGCCGTGATGGTCGCCTGGGGCACGACCATCATCCTGCTGCTGATGGTCTATGTCTGGGCCACCGTCCAGTTCGGCATCCGCTTTTCCAATCTCACCAACCGGGGCATCATCACCAACGGCCCCTATCGCTTTTGCAAGCACCCGGCCTATGTTTCCAAGAATCTCTCCTGGTGGTTGATCGCGGTGCCGTTCATCTCTAACGAAGGCTTCGCCGAGGCGGTTAAAAACTGCCTGCTGCTGGCCAACGTCAACCTGATTTACTACCTGCGCGCCAAAACCGAGGAGGCCCACCTGGGCAAGGATAGCGCCTACCAGAAGTACGTGGCCCATATGAAGGAGTACTCTCTTTACGCCCGCTTCATGAAGTTTTTGCGGACGCGCGTGGCGGTGGCCTGACGATGCGAACGAACGACACCCCTCGCCGGTGCCTGTTTTCCGTCGCATGGCTGGCGGCATTACTGCTGCTCGGCCTGGGCGCCTGCACCGGCCGGAGTGCGCCGCCGCCACCGCCGCCGCCAGCGCCCCTGGCCGAACCGGCCCCGGAGTTCGACCGCCTGTTTCAGCGCACGGGCGACGGCTGGACCGGCGGCGACGGCACCTTGTCGGTGGCCCTGCCCGACGGCCGCACGGCCTGGCTCTTCGGCGACACCCTGCTGGGCAGCGTGGCGCCCGACCAGACCCGGTCGGAGCATACGCCCTTCATCCATAACAGCCTGGTGGTCCAGAACGGGCTTGCGCTGGAGACGCGCCATGGCCTGCATGGCGGCCTGCCCGGCGCCTTCTTTGCCGACCCCTCGGCGCGCGAATGGTTCTGGCCCGGCGACGGCACCGTGCAAGCCGGCCGCCTGCACATCTTCCTGCACCGCTTCAGCCTGGACGCACCCGAGCTGTGGGCCTGGCGCTGGACCGGCACGTCCCTGGCCACCCTCTCCCTGCCCGAGCTGAAGCTGATCGGCACCGCCCCGGCCCCCTCGGACAACAATATCCTCTACGGTGTCTCTATCCTCGAAACTGACACCTTCACCTACATCTACGGCACCCAGGACCAGCAACAACCCAAAGAAGCCCACGTGGCGCGGGCCGCGGCCGGCCAGATCCAAGCGGCCTGGCGCTACTTCGACGGCCGCCGGTGGAGCGATGCATCCAAGGATTCGGCACCCATCCTCGCGGGCGTCTCCACCCAATACACCGTGATCCAGGCCTGCCAGGGCTATTACCTCTTCAGCATGGACGGCCGGGTGCCCTTTTCCAACCTCATCGTGGCCTACCGCTCCCGGGCCCCCACCGGCCCCTGGCAAGGCCCCCAGACGGTTTACCAGGCCCCGGAAGCCAACACCCGGATCGCGGCCTACAATCCCTTTGCCCACACCCAGTTCAGCGACCGCGGCCAAGTGCTCGTCTCCTACAACGTCAACCACGTCAGCGACCCCAACGCCCTCTACCGCGACGCCACCATCTACCGCCCACGCTTCATCCGCGTGAACCTCATCGAACTGGAATGGCGCTTCCGAGTTCGAGAAGAATAGACCCCATAGCCCCGATTCTATTCCGTAGACTAGGTTCGCGTGCCCGGCGGTCTGGACTGTCTGAGCGCAGCGAGTTTCCAGGCCGCCCGGAGCGCGCCCCTAGCGGCACTTGAAATGGGTTGCAGGTGAAACAGACCGCCGGGCACGCGAACCGGGTCCATAGTACCCAACCACCTTGACTTCTCAACCCCTTTCCGGCTACCGTGAGCCAACCCAATCGAGGAGCCATGCCGATCCCCTTCAGCCACAGCCTTGCAACCCTACTCTCCAGCGGCTGGCGCCTGGTCTTCAAGGAACCGCTCCCCGAAGGCATCCGCCAGCATTTAGACCGCCTGCTCTTCTTCGGCGCCGGCATGCTCAGCGCCAGAATACTTTCCGCCGTCGTCCAGATCCTCCTCGGCCGGGCCCTCGGCCCCACCCATTACGGCGAACTGACCATCGTCACGCTGCTGGCCGGCTACCTCTCCCTGCCCATCGCCGGCGGCTGGGGCCTGGCCTTCACCCGCGTGGCCGCCACCCAGGACGACCCCCAGAAAAGCTATCAAGCCCTCAAAGCTCTTTTGCTGATCTGCCTTTGCTTCGCCCTAGCGGTGGCCGCGGGAGTCTACCTCCTGCGCGACCCCCTGGGCGCCTGGCTCAGTCTGCAACGGCCCCTGATGAACCTCACGCTGCTCATGAGCCTGCTCTATGCCGGGTGGATCCTGGCCAAGCAGATCGCCCAGGCGTTCCAGTCCTGGGGTACTTACATCGCCGTGGACCTGGGCTGGGCCGCCATCCTGCTGCTCCTGGTCGTCGTCTTAATACGCCTGGGCCGATCGGAAGTGACCACCATCGGCGCCGCCTTCCTGGCCGCCTATTTGCTATCCAGCCTGGCCATCGCCAAAAGGGTGCGTAAAAGCATCGGTACCGGCCCGGCCCGGACATTTGCCCGGCCGATCCTGCAGCACGGCGGTTTCCTGCTGCTCAACGGCGTCGTCGGCATAACGGCCTACAGCATCGACCGGGTCTTGCTGCAACGGTTTCTCGGCCCCCAGGAGGTCGGCCTGTACCAAGCGCATTTCATCTCCATCTATGGGCTGGTAATTTCCCTGATGACCCTGGTGCTGACCTATGCCTTCCCCCTCTTTTGCCGCGATGACCGCAACGCCATGGGCCAGAACCTCAAACGCATCGGCTGGCTGCAATATCCTTTTACGCTGCTGTTATCGGCCCTAATGGGACTGGTCGGCCTGTACCTTTATGACTACCCGATCTCGGCGCCGCTGTTCATCTGCCTCTGCCTCTTCGGCGGCATCCAGTTTCACGGCCAGATCAAGGCCTGGTACCTCTCCAGCAAAGGGGCCGCCGCCACCCGCCGCGTGCTGGGGTCGCAAGTACTCTTTCTGGGCGTGGCCGTCGTGCTGCTGATCGGGCTGGTGGGTCGCCTGGGCATGCTGGCCGGCGGGGTTTCCCTGCTGGCGGCCGCCGTGGCCGCGCTCGTCTACTTGAACCACATCGAGAAGGAGCTGGCGCCATGAATGAACTCTACACGCGCTACTATGAAGAGAATCTGAGCCAGAGCGACAGCCAGCAGCTCGATTCGAAACGCTTTGCCCAAAACGCGCGCAAGTACCGCTGGAACTACCGGCGCTTCTTGCGCGGCGTGGCCGCGGATGCCGCCGTTCTGGACATGGGCTGCGGGGTGGGTCAGTTTATGTTCTACCTGGCGCAAGACGGCTACCGCAATCTCGTCGGCATCGATATCTCCGCCGACACGATCCAGCGGGCCAAGCGCATGCAGCCGGCCCTCGATTTTCGACACGTACCGTCCGGCGAAGCATTTCTAAGCGAGCATCCCGCCCATTTCGATCTCATCGTGCTCAACGATGTGCTCGAACACATCGAATCCGAAGCCCTGCTGCCCCTGGTGCGCGCACTCTGCGCGGCCCTCAAGCCCGGCGGCCGCCTGATCGTCAAAACCATCAACGCCGCCTACCCGCTCGGCAATTCATCCCGCTATCAGGATCTGACGCACCGCAGCTCTTTCCATGAAAAGTCGCTGCGCCAACTGCTGCGCCACTGCGGCTTCACGGCCATCGAATGCTTCCAGGAAGAGATCGGCATCTACAACCCGCTGTTCGCCGTCAAAAAGCTTATCGTCTGGGGCGTGCGCCTGCTGCTCCGGCTGCTGGTCTACTTCTCCGAAGGCGGCTGGCCGCGCATCATCTCCCTCAATATTCTCTGCACGGCCCGGAAGAACGACCAGGCTTGACCTTTTGGCGTTCACTCTGTTTTCAGCCCGGCATAAGCATGTTCACATCATTCCCACGGCCGGGCATCGCCTTTGTTCATTCAGCCGATTGTGTCCAAAAAAAGCGACTCGGGAAACATTCATCTTCCCGAGTCGCCGAGGATTAAGACAAAAAAGATGTACTGCTAAGCTATTCCGCTGCCCCCGACCAGCCGGCCAGGCGCGCCCAGAGCCACCAGGCGGCATAGGCCTTTTGATTGGCGTTGAGGGCCTGGCTGTGGGCCGCTGAGCAGGCATACCATTCCACGTCCTGGGTATGGGCCGCCTGCCACTCCAGGGCCCAGTTGGACTCCCGGGTGCCGTCGCCGTCGGAGTCGTAGTCGCAGTTGTCGTTGGCATCCAGCAGCATGAAGTTGTCGAGGCGGTCCGGATCGTAACTCTCGATGTCCGCGAAGTCGTAGAGGATCTTATTGTTGGCGCGACAGTAGGCGCGGATCTGCTCGTTGCGCAGGTTCAGGTTGCCGTCTGCGCCCGATCCATCGAGGTGGCCGGTCATGTAGACGAAGCGCACATTCGGGAACTCCGTTTCCAGCCCGTCCATGAGCGACAAATAGGTGTTGATATTGGCCGCCGTGG
>JAKAFO010000027.1 GCA_021819735.1 Deltaproteobacteria bacterium | reverse complement strand
CGATGTGCAGAGCGCCGTCGGCAAAGGAACCACCTTCACCATTCGTTTTCCGGCGACCAGGGAGAAAAGGGCGGAAACCAAAAAAGCCGTATCCATCGAGCAGTACAAGGGCCACGGCGAATCGATACTGGTGGTGGACGATTTGGAATCGCAACGTGAGATTGCGACCGCCATGTTGACGCGCATGGGATACAAGGTTACTTCGGTTGCAAGCGGAGAGGAGGCCGTGGCCTACCTGCAAACCCACGCGGCCGATCTTTTGCTTCTGGATATGATCATGCGGCCCGGCATTGACGGACTCGAAACCTTCAAACGGGTGGCCGCCTTCCGTCCCGACCAGAGGGCAATCATTGCCAGCGGCTTTTCGGAAACCGAGCGGGTCGGCGAAGCCCAGCGCCTGGGTGCGGGAAGATATCTGCGCAAGCCTTACTCCCTGCAGAGCTTGGGCACAGCCGTCAAAGAAGAACTAAGCGTTCCCCGGAGACAATTCAACTAGTGTCCATCCAGGAATGGCTATATTTGCCCTATTTTTAAAAGAAGCTGCTGGCGTCCCAGCAATGGGTGCATAATCGTTCCTTGGGCAGGCCGATGGCCGCCACCAGGTCTTCCAATCGCTGGTATTTGAGGCTGGTCAGGCGCAGATTGCGCCGGATCTGCTCGACCATGGCCGCGTGCTTTTCCGAGCCATCCTGCGCATACGCTTCCAGATGTTTGTCTTCGGCACCTTCCAAGGCCTGAATGGTTTTGCGACCCGCCAGATCCAAGGTGGAACGCGAGGTGGAGAAGTTGAGAAACGCGCAGGGGTGAATCAGCGTCGGACAGGCCGGCCGCATGTGCACTTCCCGGGCTCCGTAGTCGAAGAGCACCTGGACATTGTCCTTGAGCTGGGTGCCGCGCACGATGGAATCTTCGCAAAACATCAGGCGTTGACCTTCGATCATGCGGCGCACCGGGATCAATTTCATCTTGGCCACCAGGTCACGCATCTGTTGATTTTGGGGCATGAAGCTGCGCGGCCAGGTGGGCGTGTATTTGACGAACGGCCGACCGTAGGGGATCTTCTTCCGGTTGGCGTACCCGATGGCATGACCGATACCCGAATCGGGGATGCCGGCCACCAGATCCACCGCCACCTCGTCGTTTTGGGCCAGGGCCGCGCCGCAGTTGTAGCGCACATGCTCCACATTGATGCCTTCGTATTCGGAGGCCGGATAGCCGTAGTAAACCCACAGGAAAGAGCAGATCTGCATGCGTTCGCCCGGCGGCAGAAGCTGCTCCCAGCCTTCGGCCGTGATGCGCGCGACTTCGCCCGGCCCGAGAAAATGGTCGATCTCGAAATCCAGATTGGGAAAGGCGCAGGTTTCCGAACTGACGGCCAAGGCCCCCGACCGGCGGCCGATGATCAAAGGCGTTCTACCCAGGCGGTCACGGGCAGCGTAAACGGCATGATCGGTAAGCAAAAGCAGCGAACATGACCCCTGAATCGCTTCCTGGGCCTGCCGAATACCGGCCTCGAAACTCTCCGCCTGGCAGACGAGCATGGCCACCACTTCGGTGGGGTTGGGTCCGCCGCCGTTGGTATCCGAAAAGTGACTCTTGCGGGCAAAGGCTCTTTGCACCAGGTCGGCCAGATTGTTGAGCCGGCCCACGGTGACGATGCCGAAGGTGCCCAGGTGCGAACCGACGATCAGCGGCTGCGGATCGGTGTCGCTGATCACGCCGATGCCCAGGGTACCTTGGAACTGGTTGAGCTCGGCTTCGAACTTGGTGCGAAAGTAACTGTTCTCGATATTGTGAATGGCGCGATGGAAGCCGTGGGCGTTGCGCACGGCCATGCCGCCGCGCCGGGTGCCCAGGTGGGAGTGGTAATCCGTGCCATAATAAAGATCGGACACGCAATCTGAAGTCGAGACAACGCCGAACAATCCGCCCATTTCTTTTACCTCATCAACCTTTCCGATTAACGAATTTCACTGTGATAGCTCTGCAAAGACTTCACCTGGGGCTCGCCTTCCCGGCGGGCCGCGATGCCCTTGGCGGCGGCAATGGCGGCCGCCGTGGTGGTGATGTAGGGAATCTTGTACTTGATGGCGGCCCTGCGGATATCCGAGCTATCGGCCGATCCCTTCTTGCCGCTGGGCGTGTTGACCATCAAGTGAATCTGTCCGTTTTTGATGGCATCCACCAGGTTGGGGCGCGTCAGACCCAATTTGGAGACCAGTTGGGTTTCGATCCCCTTCTCTTTGAGGAATGCATGGGTGCCTTCGGTGGCCATGATGTTGAAGCCCAGTTCCCGGAAGCGCCGCACCGGCTCGATGGCCGCCGGCTTATCGCGATCGGCGACAGTGAAGAGGACCGTCCCTTCCAGGGGCAGCAAGGATTGGGTGGCCTCCTGGGCCTTGTAAAAGGCGCGCCCGAACGAGTGGGCCAGGCCCAGTACTTCGCCGGTGGAGCGCATTTCCGGGCCCAGCACCGGATCGACTTCCGGGAACATGTTGAAGGGGAAGACCGCCTCTTTGACGCCGTAGTACGGGAATTGAACGCCGCGCAACTTGAGATCGGCCATGCTCTTGCCCAGAATCACCTGGGTGGCCAAGCGCGCCATGGACAGCCCGCACACCTTGGAGACGATGGGCACGGTGCGCGAGGCGCGCGGATTGGCTTCCAGCACATAGACCGTATCTTGGTAGATGGCGTACTGCATGTTCATCAGCCCCACCACCTTGAGTTCGATGGCGATACGCCGGGTGTATTCGCGGATGGTATCGATATGCTTGGGCGCCAGGCTGATGGGCGGAATCACGCAGGCCGAATCGCCGGAGTGAATGCCGGCCAGCTCGATGTGCTCCATCACGGCGGGCACGAAGGCATCCACGCCGTCGGCGATGGCATCGGCTTCGGCCTCGATGGCGTTGTCCAGGAACTTGTCGATGAGCACGGGCTGTTCGGGGGTGACCTCTTCCACGGCCGCATTGAGGTAGTGCTTGAGCATGGCATCGTCATGCACGATCTGCATGCCGCGCCCACCGAGCACATAGGAGGGCCGCACCATGAGCGGATAGCCGATGCGGGCGGCAATGGCCAGGGCCTCATCGGGGCTGACGGCCATGCCCGATTCGGGCTGGGGAATGCCCAGGCGCCGCATGATCTGCCGGAAACGGTCGCGATCTTCGGCCAGATCGATGGTTTCGGGCGAGGTGCCCAGGACGCGGACGCCGGCCTCGGCCAGTTCCCGGGCGATGTTCAGGGGCGTCTGGCCGCCGAACTGCACGATAACCCCCTCGGGTTTTTCTTTATGGTAGATGCTAAGCACATCCTCCACGGTGAGCGGCTCGAAATAGAGCCGGTTGGAGGTATCGTAATCGGTGGAGACTGTTTCCGGATTGCAGTTGACCATGATCGATTCCAGGCCGGCCTCGCGGATGGCCATGGCCGCGTGCACGCAGCAGTAATCGAATTCGATGCCCTGGCCGATGCGGTTGGGACCGCCGCCCAGCACCATGATTTTCCTGCTGCTGCTTATCTGGATGGAATCAACCGCGGTGACGGGGTTATAGGTAGAGTAGTAATAGGCGGCATCTTTCACGCCGCTGACCGGCACCGGCTCCCAATTCTCCACGACGCCCAGGCCGATGCGCTGCTCGCGGATCGCCCGTTCGGGCACCTTGAGCAATTTGGCCAGGTAGCGGTCGGCGAAACCGTCGCGTTTGGCCCGCGCCAACAGCTCGTCGGGAAGCGCTTCGCCCTTGAAGGTCAAAATTTCTTCTTCCAACTGCACCAGCTCTTGCATCTGGCGGATGAACCAGGTTTTGATGTGCGTCAGGGCATGCAGCCGCTCGATGTCGGCCCCCTTGCGCAATGCCTCGTACATAAGGAACTGCCGCTCGCTGGTGGCCACCGCCAGGCGCTCCATCAACTGCTCCAGGGACAACGAATTAAAGTTCTTGGCAAAGCCCAACCCATAGCGGTTGATCTCCAGGCTGCGAATCGCCTTTTGCAGCGCTTCTTTATAGTTCTTGCCGATGCTCATCACTTCGCCCACGGCGCGCATCTGGGTGCCCAGGCGGTCTTGGATGCCGTGGAATTTCTCAAAGGCCCAGCGAGCGAACTTGACCACGACATAGTCACCCGACGGGGTATATTTCTCCAGGGTCCCGTCGCGCCAGTAGGGGATCTCGTCCAGGGTCAGACCGCCGGCCAGCAGCGACGAAACCCGGGCGATGGGAAACCCCGTGGCCTTGGAGGCCAGGGCCGACGAACGCGAGGTGCGCGGATTGATCTCGATGACCACCACCCGGCCGGTACGGGGGTCGTGGGCGAACTGAACATTGGTGCCGCCGATCACCTCGATGGCCTCGACGATGGCATACGAGTACTCCTGCAGCTTTTTCTGCAAGGCCGGCGCAATGGTCAGCATGGGCGCCGTGCAATAACTGTCGCCGGTATGCACCCCCATGGCATCCACATTTTCGATGAAGCAGACGGTGATCATCTGATTCTTGGCGTCGCGCACCACCTCCAGTTCCAGTTCCTCCCAACCCAGCACCGACTCTTCCACCAGCACTTGGTGGATCAGACTGGCCGCCAGCCCACGGGCGACCACGGTGCGCAGCTCTTCCAGGTTGTACACCAGTCCGCCGCCCGTGCCGCCCATGGTGTAGGCCGGGCGGATGACAACGGGATAGCCTAACTCTTCAGCCACTTGTTCGGCCCCCTCGGCGGTGGTCACCGCCTTGCTGCGCGGCATGTCGATACCCAAGCGCTCCATGGTCTGCTTGAATGCAGTGCGGTCCTCTCCGCGCTCGATGGCATCGATGTTCACGCCGATGACCCGGACATTATATTTTTCCAGAATCCCCTGGCGATTGAGTTCGCAGGAAAGATTCAAGGCGGATTGTCCACCCAAATTGGGCAGGAGTGCATCCGGGCGTTCGGCCGCGATTATTTTTTCCAGGGTGGGGACATTGAGCGGTTCGATGTAGGTCACGTCGGCCATGCCCGGATCGGTCATGATGGTGGCCGGATTGGAGTTGACCAGCACGATTTCATACCCTAAGGAGCGCAGCGCTTTGCAGGCCTGGGTGCCGGAATAGTCGAATTCGCAGGCTTGCCCGATGACGATGGGGCCGGAGCCGATGATCATGATCTTGTGAATATCTTCGCGTTTAGGCATGGACGCTCCTTTGGATGCTTGCTTTTTATGAATTTTTTGTTTAAGGGTCGATCATATTTGTTTTTGCCCCCCTCTGGTAAATTAAGCTGTACTTAAAATCAAGGCATAAAGCCCAGGTAGGCGCAATTAGATGAACAGGGTCCCCGGCCCTGTTCGGCTTGGGCGTGGAAACGATGGCGGTTATCCGGCTGTCGGGTAGATGCTGAAAAAGGATCGTGGGAAAAAGCGAAAGTTACACCATTTGCACCGGTGGTTACCAATTCTTCCCATCCTCGGTGCAGCGCTCACCCCGACAGCGCATGATGCGTGCCCGCAACAGGCGGATGGGATGCGGTGCTAGCGCCGATTCTGTTGGCGCCGCCTTATAACTTCGGCGGAACGTTTGCGCCGGATGCTCAGTAAAAGTTAGGCAAATAGCTGGCAAGTATCTTGCTTAATGTGAATACGGGCCCGGCCGCGAGCAACCCATGCTCAAAGTAGCGGCCGGGTCCAATCCCCATGAAGCCTCCAAACCACACATAGTGGCTTGGAGAACAAAGCATGCCTCCAGGGAAAGCAAGCTTGAAGTATGTTCAGGCGCAATCGCCTGAAAGCGACACAGCGATCGTCCGCTCGATTTTAAGCTGCCCGCTTTTCTGGTGCATAAGGAGTGTGTGTATGCCCGATCTACCCAGCGCGTTGGAGAAGAATTCCCCTTCACGTTCCGAAGCCGTTCGCTACGCATCCGCGATTCTAAAAAAGCAATTGGCATGGCTCTGCTGGTTCTGGGTAATCGCCACCTTCTTATTAGGCACCCCCGCCGCATGGTCGGCTCAAGTCACCCTGGCCTGGGATGCCAACACGCCCGCACCCGATGGCTACCGGCTCTATCGTCGCACCCAAAACCAGGCCTACAACTACACCCAGCCGGCTTGGACCGGCAGAGTCGCCACCTGCACCCTCACCGACCTCAGCGATGCCACCCAGTACTACTTCGTCGTTCGCGCCTATTCCGGCACGACCGAAAGCGGCGATTCCAACGAGATTAGCTATCTCGCGAGCGCGACGCCCCCGACTCTGACTCCGACGGCCACACCTACACCCACGGCCACGCCGCGACCGACCGCTACGCCGACGGCAACGCCCACGCCTGCGGCGACACCAACACCGACCCCAACTGCAACGCCCAAACCTACTCCAACACCGGCACCAACCCCGACCGCCACGCCCAAGCCTGCGGCGACACCGACACCGAGCGCCACGCCCAAGCCCTCAGCAACACCAACGCCCACGGCCACACCGAATCAGGCCCCCATTGCCGATGCCGGCGACAACCAAACCGTCGCTTCGGGCGCGAAGGTCACCTTGAACGGGACCAAATCCTACGATCCCGAAGGACAAGCCATCACCTATAAATGGACTCAAACCAGCGGGGCCAGCGTTTCGTTATCCGCCGCCACGGTCACCAAGCCGACGTTCTCCGCGCCCACGGTAGCCGCCGGCCAGAGCGCTACCCTGCTCTTTGAATTGACGGTCACCGACAGCAAAGCCCTTGCCGCCGTTGACACCTGCCTGGTGCAGGTCACAGGCGCAACGGCCGTTGACAGCGATGGCGACGGCGTTTCCGATGACCAGGACGCTTATCCCAGCGATGCGACCCAATGGGAGCAAAACCTGGCGCCCTCTCAGCCGGTCATAACCTTTCCGGCGGATGGCGCCACATCCGTTGATCTGGCGCCCGTGTTGTATGCCTCTGCTTTCTCCGATGCCAACGCGGCGGACACCCATTTGAAAAGCGAGTGGCGCATCGTCTCCAAGAAAAGTCAGAAGACCGTGCTCCAGGTAACGCGTAAGGGATATTATCTGACCTATTACCGGGTGCCGCGCCTGGTGCTGAGTAAAAACAGCGAATACACCTGCCAGGTGCGCTATTTCGACAATCGCGGAGCGGCTTCGCAATGGTCTTTGGCCTCGGCATTTACCACCCGCAGTTCAAACTTTGTCCGCAGCAGTGCACTGCCCGCTACCGATAGCGCGCTCACCGATCTCAATGCCAATGGCGTAGCGGATGCCCAGGAAACCGAAACCATGCTCAGCGCAGCCGCGTACGACGATCAATGCGCTCTGGCGGTAAGCATAGCTGAGGCAGGTGAAAAGATCGTTTCCATCGACGATCTGGTTTCCATCGATCCCAGCACCGAAGAACCGCTGCCGCCGGTCCAGGATATCGGATCGTATGGGATCATCAGCTATTGCCTCCAGGTGCCGCAGGCCGGCCAGGAGGTTTCCGTCCGGCTCTATTTTAGCGAACCCATCGATCCCCAGGCCACCTGGCTCGTACAGGGGGTCAATGGCGCCTGGCAAGACAGCCCCAGCGCCGGGGTTCAGCCCGAAGCCGATGGCGCTTCGGCCGTCCGTCTGCTGAAGGATGGCGGCGAAAACGATGCCGATGGCGTGGCCAACGGCACCATTATAGATGTGGTGGCGCCGCGGGAGGTGGCCGCGGAGGCTCCCCAAGACCCCAATCCAAACGCCGCCCTGGATACTAACAGTGACGGCGCCCATTCATCGACTGCCGGAAGCTGCTTCATCAGTTCGCTGCTTCAATAAGGCCAGAGGCCGCCCGGGACCGATCGCCTACCCGGGCGGCCCTTTAACTTTCCTAAATCATCCTTGACAATGACGCCTATCGTAGGCATGAATTCCTGCACGATACCCCAAAACAGGGGATAAGGCTGGTCATGCGACGCAACGCTTACTTCACATTCTTGCCGCTTCTCGTTGGACTGATGTTGTCCGGCGCCATGGGACAACTGTTTCCAGAAAGTACTTGTCCGACGAAGGTGTGTTGCTGCCCGGCATCAAAAGGGTTCGATCCACCCGGCTTGCCTTCCCAGTGCTGCCATTCAGAAGCTTCCTGCTGCGATGCCGGAGCCAACCCGGACCGAGCCGCTACAACGGCCCCCATACCTTCCCCCGGTTCGAATACCTGGGGCCCGGCGCTACAGGCATCATCTGCCGCCTGGGCATGGAGCCTTCCTGCGCCAGCCCATGTACCCCAGGCAGATCCGCAATCTATTGTGTCCCTCACGGCTATTCCCATCTACCTTTGGAATCGCGCCATTCTGTGTTGATCGTAAGCGTGACCCCAAAATCTCTTCTCAGGCCCTAATCCTGTTTGACCGGTTGGTTCAACCCTGAAGAAACAGAGAAACCGAACCGATTGCATCCCCGGCCATGCAGGCCGAAGGGCGAACTGAATTTTTGCGCATATCGGCAATACACCTTAAGGAGACGACCCCAATGAAACCTATTGAGCCATCCCAGGCTACCCATTCCAGAAAGAAAGCCCTTGTTTTAAAGCCACAGCGAACGAGAAAACCGCTGGTCTTCGTCATCATCGCAGTGGCGATCGCTGCCATGGGCGGCGCCTACTTCATCACTAATCAGCCTGGGCAGACCGATGCGCCATTAAGCGCAACGTCGGCCGGCGCCCAGAGCAACACCACCCAGATTGCATATCCCCTATCGCTCTTCGGTGACGGCAAGGCGCGACACTTCGAACATAAAACCGCCGATGGCCTTGCCATCCGCTACTTCATCTTGAAAAGCACGGACGGCATCGTGCGCGCGGCCTTCGATGCCTGCGATGTCTGCTGGCCGGAAAACAAAGGCTACACCCAGGATGGCAGCGTCATGGTTTGCAACAACTGCGGCCGCCGCTTCGATTCGGTCAAGATCAACGAGGTTCAGGGCGGCTGTAACCCGGCGCCGTTGAATCGCGCGATCCAGGACGATCGGCTGGTGCTCCTGATTCAGGACATCGAGCAGGGACAACGCTATTTCAATTTTAACGCTGCCCAGAGTGCCGCGGGAAAGGGATAGCCATGAACCTGAGCGATATTGCCTTCAAGAACTTACTGCGGCGCAAATCCAAGGCGGCCTTCATTCTGGCGGGCCTGGCCATCGGAGTGGCCACAGTGGTGGCCGTAATCGGTTACAGCAAGACCATGACCCACGACATCAATACCAAACTGGAAAAATTTGGTGCCAACATTCTGATCGTGCCTCGCACCGACAACTTGACCTTGTCGTATGGCGGCATCTCGCTGGGAGGCGTCTCTTTTGACATGCAGCCGCTACGGCAATCGGAACTGCATAAAATTAAAACCATCAAAAACGCCGAAAATGTGGCCGCCGTGGGCCCCATGGTACTAGGCACGGTTACGCTCGACGCCAAGCCCGCATCGCTGGCAGGCATCGAGTTTGGCGCCATCCACATCCTGAAGCCCTGGTGGCAGTTGCAATGCCAGCCTCCCGGAGACGAAGGCCTGCTGGCGGGCAGCGAAGCGGCCCGCATACTAGGCCTGTCCATGGGCCAGATCGTGACGGTCAATGGTCGACCCATGCAGGTCAGCGGCCTACTGGCCCCCACCGGCTCCCAGGACGACCAATTGATCTTCACTCGCCTGACTACCGCCCAGGCATTGCTGAACAAGCCCGGCGAGATCTCCATCGTGGAGGTGGCCGCCTTGTGCCACAACTGCCCGGTCGATGACATGGTGGCGCAGATTGGCGAAAAACTTCCGTCGGCAAAGGTGATGGCCATTCAACAGGTGGTTAAAGGCCGCCTGGAAGCCCTGGCCCATTTTCAGCAATTCTCCTTCGGGCTCTCGATTGTGGTGGTGCTCATCGGCGGGATCGTGGTCCTGGTCACCCTGATGGGCAGCGTCCGGGAAAGGACCGGAGAGATCGGTATCTTCCGGGCCGTTGGCTTTCGTCGCAGCCACGTGATGCGGATCATCTTTCTGGAAGCCGGGGCCGTCAGCCTGCTGGCCGGCCTGATCGGATACGGAATCGGCGTGGGCGGTATCTGGGCCGGCTTGCGCCTGTTCGGTGGGCCGTCGATACCGCCCTTCCATCCCGACCCGCTGTTGGCGGTAACCGCCATCCTCGTATCCATGGTCGTAGGGCTGGCGGCAAGCGCTTATCCGGCCGCCCTGGCGGCCCGCATGGATCCGAATCAGGCGCTGAAAACATTATAAATGAGGTCTTATGAGCTTTATCGAATGTGAGAATATAACCAAGATCTATGGTGCGGGCGACGCTTCCGTCCAGGCGGTGGGAAACATGAGTTTCTACATCGACCCGGGCGAATTTGTGGCCATCATGGGCGAATCGGGCTCGGGCAAATCGACGTTGCTCTCCATTCTGGGTGCCATGAACTCTCCCAGCCAAGGACGCTATGCGGTGGATGGCATCGATGTCTATGCCTTGAGCGCCGAACAACGAGCCGATTTTAGAGGGGAGTATTTGGGTTTTGTCTTCCAGAGTTTCCACCTGATTCCCTATCTTTCGGTGCTCGAGAATGTGATGCTGCCCCTGGCCGCCAAGGCCAAGCCCCGGCGCCAGAAAAAAGCCATGGCCATGGAGGCGCTGAGCCGCATGGGCATGGAGAACAAGGCCGCGCGGCTGCCCCACCAGATTTCCGGCGGCGAAATGGAGCGCACGGCCATTGCCCGGGCCATCGTCAATCAACCGCCAGTATTGCTGGCCGACGAACCCACCGGAAACCTGGATTCCCGCAATGTCAAGGTGGTCATGGAGTTGTTCGAACGCCTGCATCGGAGCGGAACGACGATCATCATGGTCACCCACAGCGCCGGCTGCGCGCAATACGCCCAGCGCATGCTGCGGCTCAGCGACGGTCGCCTGTTAGCGGCGGAGCATTTCCCGCCGGCGGCGGATGCACCCGATAGCCTGTTAAACTGAAGCTTACTCTTTGGAGGAGAGATAGGTTTTCAGATTGACCTTTTTGGTTTTAAGGCCCAGCTTTTTGCGGATGTTGTTGCGGTAGGACTCCACCGTGCGGGGGGAGATGTTGAGCAGACGGGCCATATCCTTGGTGGTGCGGCCTTTGCGGACCAGGTTGGCCACCTGCAACTCGCCGGGTGAGAAGATGTAGTATTTGGCCGAAAGTTCGGGCATGGGCGAGCCGACCACTTCGTTGAGGTTCGTGCGGATGACATTGAGCAGTTGTTGTTGCGCTTCGTTGAGGCCGCTGTGGCCGATGCGGTCCAGATACGGTTCGATCAATTGAACCAGATTGACGCGGATATTCTCTTCCGCTCGCAGACGATCTTCATTGCGCTTGTCCAGCAGGACGCGCATGGCGGTGTTCAGCTCCTCGAGTCGCTCGCTTTTCATATGCAACTCCCTGGCCATTTCGGTACGGCGCGCAATCTCTTCGCGCAGATTCTGATTGACCAGGGAGAGTTCGCGGGTGCGCGCTTCGACCAGCGTTTCCAGGCGGCGGCGATAGCTGTCCAACTCCTCCTGGGCTTTCTTCTGCTCGGTGATGATGTGGGCCACTACGTTGGCGCCCCAAATCTGCCCGCCCTCATCATAAAGATGCCGAATTTGCAGGTGCCCCCATTCCCGGCGACCGCTCTTGGTGGTGAACTCGAACTCCAAATCCTCGGGCGCAGGCCGGCCGGCTTCGATTTCGGCCATTTGCCGGTAAAAGAGCTCCCGGCTGGAAGGCGTCAGCAGCTCATCGGCCGGAATGGCCATCAGCTCTTCTTCGGTATAGCCGGTAGCGCGGCAGGCCTCGGCATTGACCCTGAGCAAACGCAGGTTGCGCAGATCGATGCGGTAGATGGCGGCCGGAGACAATTGGTAAAGCTGCTCGTTCAGGGCCCGGCTCTCATCCAGTTGATGCGCGATGACGCGCGCCTCTTTCCACTGAGCGATAATGCCCATAATGGTCATGAGGGTACCCAACTCTTCTTCAGCCCAATCCCGGGTTACACCTTGCATGGCCATGGTGAAGAGGCCATGCACTTTCTCCTGGTTGCAGATGGGCATCAAGGCAAAGGCCGTGAAATTGTTCCGCCGGATATAATTCTGGGTAGCCATATCGCCGATGGCGCTGCTGTCCGGACAGTAGAGCGGCTGCCGGCGGTCGAGCACATCGCGGATCGGCTGCAACTCCAGCAGGTGGGCGACGTCCGAATCGGCGCCTTGAAAAAAAACCTGGGGTGTCCAGTGGAAGCGCTCGGAATCGAACTTGCGCAGATCCGGTTCGTACCATCGCAGACAGGCGAGGTCGAGCTTCAGGGTTTGGCCGATAATTCTCAAGCAAAACTCTATAAAGGCGTTATCCGGGGTGGAAATGGCCTTGGCCGATACAGCCGACAGCATCTGCTCGCTAATGCCTTTTTGGGCCAGCCGCCGTTCCATGGAAGCGATCAAGGTGGCCATCTCCGCAATCACCTTCCGCGGATCAGCCTGCTCGTTTGAATTGTTGCAAGGTATTGTCTGGGTCTGCATGAGGTCCTTTCCTGGATAAATAGACCTGTGCCTGTCGGCCCGTCACCATATGGGGGGAAGGCCTAAATGTCAAATTTGCCATGGAAACTTAAGGGAACGGCCACGGCTTGACAAAGGGTTCGCTTCCATGGTTACTCACCCCTGCTTGGTTAAGACAGGGACAAGGATGAACGCAGAGGATGGTCGGTTACTTTAAATATGGCGGCCTGATGACGGTGGCGGCGCTTTTCATGTTGCTGGGCATCCATGTGCTGGTGGGCGCCTACCGGCTCAACGATCCCTTTTCCTTCATGCTCACCTTTTTCGCATCCAATTTCATCATCTTGATCAGCGCAACGCTGTTGATCGGTTTCGCCATCCGCATGTGGCGGCATCGCAAAATCAAAAGCGGCAAACCCAACGAAGAGGATTAACGGCCCTGCCCGGCCGGCTCAATTGGTATTGACCAAATCCTTTTTTTTGAATATCCAATCCAATCCGGCGTCAAGATGGACAAGGGATACAACCTTTTAAAACTCTCTGAATAAGGACTCGCCAAACCTGATTGCCCATCATCGGCAAGCAGGGCAATCGAGGAGACCGATGATCCGAATCAACGAAAATTTCTTGAAACTTCAGTCCAGCTACCTATTCGCCGACATCGCCAAACGGGTGGACGCCTATCAGAAGCAGCACCCCAATCAAACCATCATCCGTCTGGGCATCGGCGATGTCACCCGCGCCTTACCGGCCGCCTGTATCGAGGCTTTGCACAAAGGCACCGAAGACATGGCCCAGGAGAGCACTTTTCGGGGCTACGGACCGGAACAAGGCTATCTATTCCTGCGTGAAAAAATCGCTCAGTATGATTTTCAGGCACGGGGCGCCGAGGTGGAGGCCGACGAAATTTTCGTGAGCGACGGTGCCAAGTGCGACACCGGTAATATCCAGGAGATTTTTGCCGGCGATATCCGCGTGGCGGTTCCCGATCCGGTATATCCGGTATATGTGGACACCAATGTCATGGCCGGCCGCACCGGCGCCTTCGGCAACGGCCGCTACGAAGGGTTGGTCTATCTGGAATGCACCCGCGAGAACCACTATGTGCCGGCCCTGCCCGCGGAACCGGTGGATCTGATCTACCTCTGCTTCCCCAACAATCCCACCGGCGCGACCATCACCCGGGAGCAGTTGGCCACCTGGGTCGATTATGCCCGTCAGCACAACGCCCTGATCCTGTACGATTCGGCCTATGAGGCCTTTATCCGGGACGAGCGGCTGCCGCGCTCGATCTACGAGATCGAGGGCGCCAGGGAAGTGGCCATCGAATTCCGCAGCTTCTCCAAGACCGCCGGCTTTACCGGCACGCGCTGCGCCTTCACCGTGGTCCCCAAGAACTGCATGGCCCACACGGCCGATGGCCGCACGATGGCCCTGCACGGCCTTTGGAACCGCCGCCACACCACCAAATTCAATGGGGTCGCCTATCCCATCCAGCGCGCGGCCGAAGCCGTTTACAGCCCCGCGGGGCAAGCCCAGACCCGGGCATTGACCGATTACTACCTGAAAAACGCCGCCTTCATCCGCCAGGCCTTTGCCGCCATGGGCTATGCCTGCGTGGGCGGAGATCACTCGCCCTACATCTGGATCGATGCGCGGCGCGATGCCTGGGAATTTTTCGACCTGTTGCTCCAGAAAGCCGGCGTGGTCTGCACACCCGGAGCCGGGTTCGGCAAATGCGGTGCACAGTACATCCGCCTGAGCGCTTTCAACAGCTATGAGAATGTTCAAAAGGCCATGGAACGAATCCGCGCCGCCTTGATCTAAGGAGCACACCCCCATGCCGATGAGTTCATCCTATCGTGACCGGCTTTTTCCAATACTGCCGGAAATCGCCGCCAACTTCGGCACCCCTTTTCATATCTACGATGAAGCGGGTATCCGGCAAACCGGCCTGCGGCTTCAACAGGCGTTTGCCGATCTGCCGGGGTTTCGGGAATACTTCGCGGTCAAGGCCCTGCCCAACCCGCGTATCATGGAGATCATGCGCGCCATGGGCTTCGGCTTCGATTGCAGCTCCGCGGCCGAGTTGACGCTGGCCCGCCAAGTGGGCGCCCATGGTGACGATGTCATGTTCACCTCCAACAACACCAGCGCGGCCGAATTTCTAGCGGCCCAAAACAATGGCGGTTGCCTGTTGAACCTGGACGACATCAGCCTGCTGCCCAAAGTGCCGCGCATGCCCGAAACCATTTGCTTCCGCTACAATCCTGGCCCGCGGCGCAGCGGCAACAGCATTATCGGCAACCCGGTTGAAGCCAAATACGGCGTGGCCCATCACCAGTTGATCGATGCTTATCGGTCCGCCATGAACCGCGGCGCCCGGCGCTTCGGCCTGCACACCATGCTGGCCTCCAACGAACTCAACTATGCCTACATGGTGCAAACCGTTCAAATGCTTTTGGATGTTGCCGCCTGGGTCGGCAACGAACTGGGCATCCGCTTCGATTTTGTGAACATGGGCGGCGGTTTGGGAATTCCCTACCGGCCCGAGGATCAACCCTTTAAGTTGGAAGCCCTGGCCAGGGAGGTCACCGGCCTTTTCGAGGATTTTGGAGCCCGTCACGGCTATGCCCCCCGGCTGTACATGGAGAGCGGCCGCTTCATGACCGGCCCCCACGGCGTGCTGGTGGTCAAGGCCATCAACCGCAAAGAGATCTACCGCCATTACATCGGGGTGGATGCCAGCATGTCGGCTTTGATGCGCCCGGCCATGTACGGCGCCTATCACCACATCGAGGTGCTGGGCAAACCTGCCGATGGCCCCAGCCAAGTTGTGGACGTCGTGGGCTCCTTGTGCGAAAATAACGACAAATTCGCAATCCAGCGGGAGTTGCCCCAAATCGCGGAGGGCGACCTGCTCGTCATCCAGGATACCGGAGCCCATGGCCATGCCATGGGGTTCAACTATAACGGCAAATTGCGCCCCCAGGAGCTTCTCCTGCGCGACGACGGTATCGTGGAACTTATCCGCCGGGCCGAAACCGAAGCAGACTATCTGGCCACCTTGCGATTCGAGCCGCGACAGATGGCTCCCAAGCGCGGTTGACAAAGAGGCTTTGCCCGCAACCGCATTAGTAAAATTCCTAGAAGGCAGTTGACCTTTCTCCGAAAAAGGATTAGGTTGGCTCATCTCTCTGCCAAAAAATTGAATCGGGTATGGGTAACTAGCTGAAGCGCTCAGGTTACGGCAGGGATAATATCAACTAAAGTATTCCTATAAAGCGACCGATACATAGCATACACCGAACCGCATCGATGCAGAGCCCCCTTCCTTGTTCCTGATTAAGATTCGCGTCGTGCCATATTCCAACAACTGGTTCGTCAGATAAAAAGCGTCCTTAAACAGGAATGTGATGCGGATATCGAAGCTGAAGTTTCGGCGATCGAAGAGAATTAATCCGAGGAGAAAAGGTTAATGGATGATTTTTTGCACAACCTTAGAAGCGGCAAACTGAAGCAGGGTGATCGCGCCAATCGGCCTTACGGCGACCAGCAGTTCAAGGGCGGTCAGCGCCGCAATAACATGATGGATCGGCGCAAACCCCATTTCGAGAACAAAGACTCCGAGCGCTTGGGCGCGATCAAAGAGGTACTTGAAAACCTGGCCGACACCCAGAAACGCATGGCCGATGCCTATCTAGCGCGCACCAGAGCCGAGGAGCGCAAGGCCAAGGCCATGGAAGTGCTGGCCAAAAATCTCTTCCGGATGATCAATCCCAATGCCACCGCCGGCGAGGTTGAGGCCCTTTTTGCCACGGAAGCCTTCGCCCAATCCTTTCCCGAAGAAGAAGCGGCCCCCGCGGAAAACGTCCGACCCGCCGAAATCGTCGAAACAGCCCCTGATACAATGGTGGATGAACGGGCAGAAGAGGACATATTCGCCGCCGAGGAGATCGACTCCGAAGAAAATGGCAATGACGGCGATATTTCCGGGGATGACGATGACTTCTCCGAAGCACCGGGCCGCTTGACCGAAGTGGATCGCCACACCCTTTATGCGCTCATCAACCAGATGCGCGCCGATGGCCACGGATGGGAAAAGATCGCCCGCCATATCGGTTCCAAGGGCTATCCCACGATCTCGGGCAAAGGCAACTGGCGGGGTGTTACGGTCAAGACCCTTTTCGAAAAAATGGTCGCACCCTAGCGGCTTTGCGGAAGTGATCGCCGATTATTTGCTTTGACGATACCAGGCAAAAGTTAGTCGCAAACCCTCTTCGAAGGTAACACTGGGTTGGAAACCGAGCAGTTCCTTGGCCCTTTGGATGCTGGCCAAGGAATGTACGATGTCGCCGGGACGCGGCGCTTCATGCTTGGCAGGCAAGCGGCATTGCGCCAACCTTGCGATCATTTCCCACAATCCATTGACCGATACCGAACTGCTGGTCCCGACATTGAACACCCGCCCCGGTGCAGCCTCGTGAGCGGCAGCCAGCAGGTTGGCCTGAACGACGTCCTTCACGAAAACGAAATCACGGGTCTGCCCCCCATCGCCATATATAATAGGCGCTTCACCGTTAATCGCCTTCAGCATGAAGATCGAGATCACGCCGGAATAGGGCGAGGACGGGTCCTGGTGCGGGCCGTAGACGTTGAAGTACCTCAGGCATACGGCTTCCAGCCCGTAGAGCCGATGATAGAGCTCGGCATAATACTCATTGGTTAACTTCTGAACCGCATACGGACTCATGGGTGCCGGAATCATCGATTCGGACTTGGGCAGTTGGGGGGCATCGCCGTACACGGCGCTGGAACTGGATAGCACCACGCGCCGCACACCGTTCTTGCGGGCCGCATCGAGCACGCGGATGGCCCCCAATTCATTGACCAGGGCCGACCCCACCGGATCTTTCACGGTCTGGGTGACCGACACCACCGCGGCCAGGTGAAACACCACCTCGCACCCCTTGATGATCCGGTTGAGCACGCGTTCATCCTTGATATCGCCTTTTATAAAGGTGATTTTGTCTTTGACCGTATCCAGATTGGTCTGATGTCCGCTGGCCAAATTATCCAGCACCGTGACGTCACACCCTTGTCCAACCAGCGCAGCGACCAGGTGTGAACCGATAAAGCCAGCCCCCCCGGTGACTAAGGCCCTGCGGAACATGAACGCCATAGATCACTCCTTCATCCTCTTGATGTGGTGCGTTCCAAACCTCTCTTGTCTTCCTTTGGCATCGATAGTATGCAAAAAAGGTAGCGTCAATGATTATTCTATAAAATCTAAAAGGATGGAAGCCGTGCCAGCGCCTCCCCGCATCGATTGCCATCAGTGCCGGCATTATTATGTTACCTGGCAAAAGACCCATCCCCACGGATGTAAGGTCATGGGTTTCAAGAGTGCCCAGATGCCCAGCCAGGCCGTCTATCAAAGCTCGGGCAGGGAATGCCTTTACTTCGAGGCCAAAAGGAGAAGCAAACATGCCCAGCATCCCGACCACCATTGACTTGCGCCTGTTCGCCACCCTGGCCGGCAAGATCCCGCAAAACGCCGCCCATTACCCCATCGACCCCGGCATGCCGGTGGAAGCGCTGCTGGTTCGATTACAAATCCCCTTATCGGAAGCAAAATTGATTTTCATCAATGGCATTAAGCGCGATCTTCAAACCCCATTGCAGGGTGGAGAACGGGTGGGCATCTTTCCGCCGGTGGGAGGAGGATAAACCATGGCGCGCATCATCGATCATATTGTGGCACGGGTGACCGAAATCATGGGACCGAACGGTACGCCTATGCATACCCTGAGCATCGTCGAGACCGAGCGGATCGCCGCCGAACTCAATCTTCCCATCCGCGGGATTGAAATCGAAGCGCTGGCCAATGGAATCGTGCCTCTGCGTTATCTGCGCAATCAGCGGGCCTTTAGCAGCGCCGATCAGATGCGCTGGCTCAAGTCGCGGGCGGCGGTGGTGGGCCTGGGCGGATTGGGAGGCGGGCTGGTGGAGATCCTGTCCCGGGCCGGTGTGGGCACGCTCGTGCTCATCGACGGCGACCGGTTCGAGGAGCACAATCTCAATCGCCAGTGGTTAAGCACCGAAAATGGCCTGGGCCAATTGAAGGCCGAGGCGGCCGCACAGCGAGTAGCGGCCATCAATGGTGCCGTCCAGGCCGAAAGCCGCCCGGTCTTCCTGACTGCCGTAAATGCCGAGGAACTGATCCAGGGCTGCGACATCGTCATCGATTGCCTGGATGACATTCCGTCGCGCTTTGCTCTGGAAGCTGCGGCGAAGCAATTGGGCATTCCCATGGTATCCGGGGCGGTGGCCGGCATGACGGGTCACGTCACCACCATTTATCCCCAAGATGAAGGTCTCGTCCTGATCTTCGGCCCACGGCAAGCCATCGAAAGCCCCAAGGGTGTGGAAATCGCATTGGGATGTCCGCCCCAAACCGTGGCCACGGTGTCCGCCATGGAAAGCGCCGAGGCGCTCAAGGTGTTGACCGGCCTACCGCAGCAGCTCTTGCGCAACAAGCTGTGGGTGGTGGATCTGACCGATTGCAGCGTGGAGATTCTGGCCCTGGCCTGAAAATGGAAGTGGAAAATAAAGGAATTCTACCGATCGAAGGAGGCGCATGGCCGAGAGGGAAAGCATCTGGAAGGCCATGCAGTGGGTCATTATGGCGGCCATGCTGATAGGGTTTCCCGTAACCGGCATCTTTCTGGCCGGCCGCGATGTTCGTGCCTATCTCGAATTTCCACCCCTCACGATATATGTCCGCCACGCCCCTTTCTCTTGGGCAGTGTTCACACTTTTCGCAGCCCTGGATCTGCTGTTGATCGCGGGCACCGCCCGCCTGCTCGCACGGCCGCACCTGCGGCGGCGCGCCCTGCCCGCGCCTAAAGCGCGCCCGCCGGCGTGGGGTTGGGCCGGCCTTGCAATACTTCTGGGCGGCTGGACGTTGGCCTGGACACGCTGGGAGTGGTTCGCCCCATGGCAGGCCCACACCTTCTGCCTGCCGTGGGTCGGATATATTCTGGTGGTCAATGCCTGGTGCCTGCGACGCAGCGGACGCAGCCTGCTCACCGATGCGCCAGGCCGTTTTGCGTGGCTCATCCCGGCCAGCGCGCTCTTCTGGTGGTTCTTCGAATACCTCAACCGCTTTGTGCAGAATTGGTATTATGTGGGCGTGGACGATTTCAGCCCAACGGACTACATCGCCTTCGCCTCCCTGGCCTTTGCCACCGTGCTGCCGGCCGTATTGAGCACGCACCGGCTGCTGCTCAGCTTTCCAATGCTTGCAAATCTGCACGGTTTGCGGCCAATGCGCATCGTCCGACCCCGGATGGCCGCCGCCATGATCCTGACGGCCGCGGGGGTTGGATTGACTCTGCTGGGGGTGTTTCCCGATGCGCTCTACGCCCTGCTGTGGATCTCGCCCCTGCTGATCATAACCGCACTGCAAGTGCTCGGCGGTCACCCGACGATCTTTGCGCCCCTGGGTCATGGCGACTGGCGCTCGCTGGTATCGGCGGCCCTGGCCGCCTTGATCTGCGGTTTTTTCTGGGAGCTGTGGAACATCGGCAGCCTGGCGCGCTGGCAATACGCCGTTCCCTATGTGGACCGCTTCCATATCTTCGCCATGCCCCTGCTCGGATACGGCGGCTATCTGCCCTTCGGCCTGGAGTGTCTGGTGGTGGGCGTCATGGTGATGGGCCACGGGCCCCTGCGGGTCTCGTTGGATTCCCGGCAAGCCAATTTAACGGTTTGACAAACACCCCGTTTACCGCGGATATACAACTCAACAAATCGCGCTCAATTCCCAACCAAGGGGTTTTCATCGATGAATCATGGCGAAATCGTCAGTTTTCTGTGGGGAGTGGCGGACCTCATCCGCGACACCTTCAAACGCGGCAAATATCAGGATGTGATTCTGCCGCTTACGGTGCTGCGACGGCTCGATTGCGTGCTGGCTCCGGCCAAGGCCAAGGTACTGGAGACCCAGGCACGCTTCAAGGGCAAGCTCGAAAACCTCGACCCTCAACTTCGCAAGGCATCGGGTTTTGCATTCTACAACACCTCCCGCTACGATTTCGAAAAGCTGCTGGCCGATGCGCCCCATCTGGCCGCCAACCTGCGGAACTACATCGCGGGATTCAGCCCCAACATGCGCGAGGTGCTCGAAAAGTTCGATTTCGACAACACCATCAGCAAACTCGACGAAGCAGGGTTGCTCTTCCAGGTCCTCGAACGCTTCAAAAACGTCGATCTGCACCCGGACCAGATCGACAACCCCACCATGGGCACCCTCTTTGAAGAGCTGATCCGCAAGTTCAATGAGGCCCTGAACGAGAACCCCGGCGAACACTTCACGCCCCGCGACGTGGTCCATCTGATGGTCGATCTCATGCTGGCCGGCGACGAAAAACGTATCCGCCGCAAGGGCATCGTTTGCACGGTCTGCGATCCGTGTTGCGGTTCGGGGGGCATGCTCACGATCACCAAAGAGCACATCACCACCGGCCTGCGCACGAACGGCCGGATTGTCAGCCGCCCCATAAACCCCGAAGCCGAAATTCATCTTTTCGGCCAGGAAGTGAACCCCGAGACCTGGGCCATCAGCAAATCCGACCTCTTTATGAAGGACCCCACCGGCCGCGACGCGGACAACATCGCCTTTGGCAGTACCCTCTCCAACGACCGCCACCAGGGCCGCGCCTTCGACTACCTCATCGCCAACCCGCCCTATGGCAAAGATTGGAAACGGGACGAAACCGATGTGCGCGCCGAACACGAGCGGGGTGTTGCCGGCCGCTTCGGCCCGGGGCTGCCGCGCATCAGCGACGGCCAGATTCTGTTCCTGCTCCACATGCTGGCCCACGCCAAAGACCCGAAGGAGGGCGGTTCGCGCATCGCCATCATCATGAACGGATCGCCGCTCTTTACCGGCGACGCCGGCAGCGGCGAGAGCCAGATCCGGCGCTACATTCTGGAGAACGATCTGCTCGAAGCCCTGATCGCACTGCCCGAGCTGCTTTTCTACAACACCGGCATCGCCACCTACGTGTGGGTGGTCACCAACCGCAAGGAGACCCAACGCCGCGGCAAGGTCCAACTCATTGACGCCACATCGTTCTGGGTTCCCATGCGCAAAACACTGGGGGCCAAACGCCGCGAGATCCCGCTCGATCGCGCCCAGGACATCCTCAAGATCCTCGCCGACTTTAAAGATGGCGACACCCGTGCCATTGCCAAGAACGGCCAGCACGAGCAGGTTGTGGTCAGCCGCATCTTCCCCACGACCCACTTCGGCTTTCGCAAGATTACGGTGGAAAGGCCGCTCCGGCTCAACTTCCAGGCCGGCCCCGAGCGCATCGCGCGCATCGAAGCAGAAAAAGCCTTCCAGAACCTCGCCCAGTCGAAAAAGAAAGGCGCCGCCGGCGCGAAGGCGCAAGCCGAGGGACGGGCGCAGCAAGAGGCCTTGCGCCGCTTTCTCCAGGGTCTGCCGCCCACGCTGCACAAAGAGCGCGAAGCGTTCCTTGACCTGCTGACGAGCCGAACGAAGAAAACCGCCGGGGTGGACCTCAGCGCACCGCTAACCAAAGCCATTCTGGCCGCCCTTTCGGAACGCGACGAGACCGCCGCCATCTGCCGGAACAAGGAGGGCCACCCCGAGCCCGACCCGGAACTGCGCGATACGGAGAGTGTGCCGCTGCCCGTCGGCAATGACCCCGCCGACACCCACGGCGTGCCGCGCAGCGTGCGCGACTTTTTCAACCGCGAGGTAACGCCCCATGTGCCCGACGCCTGGATCGACACAAGCAAACGAGACGTCAAAGACGGCAAGGTCGGCATCGTCGGCTACGAGATCAATTTCAACCGCTACTTTTACCGCTACACCCCGCCGCGCCCGCTGGAGGCCATCGAGGCGGATATTCTCGCCATCGAGCAGGAGATCATGCAGATGCTGGCGGAGGTGACCGGCTCGGGCGGTGGTCCGGAAGATCGCTGATCGATCGGCCGGGGCGGCCGGGGCGGCCGCGCGCCTTCTCCCCGCATCGCAAGGTCGCTAATAAATAAACGTCGGCACTTGACACTATGTGCCGACGTTTATTATAGGTACCACCAATGAAACCATCGGTACTGACACAAGCGATGCTCGATTCGGCCGGCATGGGCGTCTTTTTCCGGCCCCGGGACCTCGAACCGCTGGGCGTCACCTTTGCGACGCTCCAGCGCCTGGTGGCGGCCGGCACCATCGCAAAGGTCGGTCGCGGCCTTTACCGCCTGGCCGACGCCGAGCCGGACGCCTTCGAAACCATCGCCATGGTCTCTTCGGCCATCCCGGACGGCATCATCTGTCTGCTCTCGGCCCTGCGCGTCCACGGCATCGGCACCCAGGCGCCCCATGAGATCTGGATCGCCATCGACCGCAAAGCCCGAAAGCCGGTGGGAATCCCCACGCGGCTGCGTATGGTCCGCTTCTCCGGCGCCATGCGGACCTACGGCATCCAGACCAAACCCATTCTGGGCGTCAACGTGCGTGTGACCTCGCCGGCCCGCACGGTGGTGGATTGTTTCCGCTATCGCCGCAAACTCGGCCTGGACGTGGCTCTCGAGGCGCTGCGCAACGCCATCCAATCCAAAGCGACGACGGTGGATGAGATCGCGCGCGCTGCCGAAGTGTGCCGCGCCCGCACCGTCCTGCGCACCTATCTGGAAGCCACGGCCCCATGACCGAACGCCAACCGCAGAATATCACCGCATCCATACGCGCCCGACTGCTGAACCTCAGCCGGCAAAGCGGCGAGGATTTCCAATTCCTCCTCCAGCGCTACGCGGCCGAGCGTTTTCTCTATCGCCTGGGCCGATCCACCCATCGCGACCGTTTCGTCCTCAAAGGCGCCATGCTCTTTGCCCTCTGGGGCGGCTCGCTCTACCGGGCGACCCGCGACCTCGACTTCACGGCCTACGGCAGCAGCGAAGCTGCCAGTGTCCGCGCGGCGATCCAGGAGATCTGCGGCCTGGCCGTGGAAAACGACGGCCTGCTCTTCGATGCGGCCGCGCTCACGATCGAACCTATCCGCGACGACGCCGAATACGGCGGCCTGCGCATAAACTTCCTGGCGCTGCTCGGCAATGCCCGCATCCCCATGCAGATTGACATCGGCTTCGGCAATGCGGTCGAACCGCCAGCCCAGGACGCGGACTACCCGACGCTGCTCCCAGGGCCGGCACCGCGCATCCGCGCCTACCCCCACGAAGCCGTGGTGGCTGAAAAGTTCCATGCCCTCGTGGTGCTCGGCGACCGCAACAGCCGGCTCAAGGACTTCTACGACCTCTATGTCCTGGCCCGGCGCTTCGCCTTCGAAGGCCGGGACCTGGCGCGCGCCATGGGAGCGACCTTCGAGCGCCGCCGGACGCCCATCGAAGGAGCCCTTCCGTCGGCCCTCACCCCGCGTTTTTTCACGGATGCCGCCCGGGCCGAGCAGTGGCGCGCCTATCTCACCCGCAACGGCCTGCCCGGCGCCTCGGCGGATTTCGGAGCCGTAGGCGAGATGATCCAATCTTTTCTCAGACCGGTCTGGGATGCCCTCAGCCGCCAAGAAGCATTTATGCTGCACTGGCCCCAAAGCGGCCCCTGGAAGGAAATGCAATGAGCACAACAAAGCAACGCCGCAATAAGCAAGGGTTCGGCCGATTCAAAAGATATCCGGCCTATAAGGATTCCGGGGTCGAGTGGTTGGAGGAAATACCGGTGGCTTGGGATATCGTGCCCCAATTCACGGTTGCGCCACAATGGAATGGGCGGGATATTCACGCATATGCCTTCTATCTGCTTCAATCCTACGACAAAGCCAAGGCCTTCTCCACTCTTGGAGTTGCATTAAACCAAACATTGACATCCAAAGATTTGAAACGGCTGCCCGTTATAGTTCCAAGGGAGAATGAGCAGCGCGATATTGCAACATTCCTCGATCAGGAAACAGCAAAAATCGATGCACTGATCGCGAAGAAGGTTCGTCTGATCGAACTACTCCAGGAGAAACGTACCGCCCTCATCACCCGAGCCGTGACCAAGGGCTTAGACCCCACCGTCGCCATGAAGGACTCCCGCGTCGAGTGGCTGGGAAAAATTCCAAGGCATTGGGAAGTAAAACCTTTGAAGTGGGCGTTCTCTCTTCGTCTCAACAAAGCCCTCCCCGGTAAGGACTCTATGCTTGCTCGGCGGGAAGGTTTCGATGGAGCTGTTAGTTGCGAAAACGGCGTGACTGGCTACACGAACCGCGCCAATACGGATTCAGCCGGCATTGCCATCGAGCGATCAGGTGATCTTCGTAGCGATGTTCAGTGGATCGATCTTCCGACATGGATAAGTGGCAGCAATCTCGCAATTAGAAAAAGTGCTGGATACGACCGGCGATATCTGGCATTTTTCTTTCGCTCACTCGACCCAAACAAATTGGCGCTTCAAAATGCTCCACCGCTTACCATCGGGGGATTTATCAAAAAAAACCGTGTTTGCCGCCCACCAATAGATGAGCAATGCGCCATCGCTGCCTTTCTCGACCGTGAGACAGTGAAAATCGACGCTCTCATCCAAAAAATCTGCACAGCCATCGAGTTTCTCAAAGAGTACCGCATAGCGCTGATCTGCGCTGCGGTGACGGGCAAAATTGACGTAAGACAAGAAGAAATCGCATGAACCCGCGGATTGCTATCGCTACAGTTCCCGCCCGAGTTCCTCGCCTTCGGCCACGGCATACATCAGGTGGCGCGGGGCTTTGGCATCGCCGATGAAGTGGCTTGGGAGGCCGCGGGCCTTGAGCAGGTTGGCGGCTTCGCGCAGGGGCGCAAAATTGTCGGCCAGCACCACCGTATCGAAAGCGGCCAGAAGCACATCACCCATCTCTCCGGCAAAGCGCACACCATCTGCCAGAAAGCTTTCCACGACCACTTGTTTGTAGAGGGTCACCCCCCCATTTTTGAGCCGCTCGCGAAGATAGAAGCGGTCGTTGCTGGACATCTCCTCGCCGAAATGGCGGCCGGGGTGCAGCACGGTCACCTCCCGGCCGCGTTCGGCCAGGTAATCGGCCAGCACCAGGGCGGCCTGATTGCCGCCCCAGACGATGACCCTGTGGCCTGGATCGCTCTGGCCCGAAAGCACTTCGGTGACCGTGCACAACTGCATTTGGGTGCGGTAGAGCCCTTTGATCAACGGCATCTCCGGCAGGCTGCCGGTGGCCAGGACCACCAATTGGGGGGCGACCTCATCGAGAAGCACTTCGTCCAAGGCCGTGTTCAGACGCAACGGCACCGCCAGCCGTTCCAACTGGTCGACGAAGTAGGCGATCAGCTCGGCCAGATCGGATCTTCCAGGCGGCAGGGCCGCCAGGCGCAAGGCACCGCCAGGCGCAGCATCCTGGTCGCACACCACCACCCGGTGGCCGCGCAGGGCCAGCATGCGGGCGGCTGCCAGACCGGCCGGACCGGCGCCCGCCACCAGCACGCGCCGGGGCGTGGCGGCCGGTGTCAGGCTCTTGAGCAGATACTCCCGGCCCACGTCGGGATTGACCACGCAGCCGCCGGGCTCCAGGCGCAGCACGGTGTGGATGCACCCCAGGCAACAGCCGATGCACGGCCGGATGCGGCGCACGGCACCGGCATCGGCCTTGGCCGGCCACCACGGATCGGCCAGCAACGATCGGCCCAAGGCCACCATATCGGCCTTCTCTTCGGCGATGATCTGTTCGGCCAACCGGGGCGACTTGATGCGGCCCACGGCCACCACCGGTACCGACACCTTGGCCTTGACCGCCGCGGCCAGGTCGACGAAGCATCCCTGGGGCACGTACATGGAGGGGATGGTCAACTGCCGGCTGCCGTAAACGCCGGCGGACACATGCAAGTATGCGGCACCGTTCTCCACCAGGATGGGTGCCAGACGCAGCGCCTCGGGCAGGGTCCAGCCGTTGTCGATATAATCTTCGGCATTGATGCGCACCCCCACTGGAAAATCCGGGCCGCAATGCTTGCGGATGGCGGCCATGACCTCCAGCAGGAAGCGGATGCGGTTCTCGAAGCTGCCGCCGTATATATCGGTGCGCTGGTTGCTGTTGGGCGCAAGGAACTGGTTGATCAAGTAACCGTGAGCCCCATGGATTTCGATGAAATCGAAGCCCGCCGCCCGACAGCGGCCGGCGGCCTGGCCGAAGGCGTCGGCCAGCATATGAATCTCTTCCTGGATCAAGGCCCGGGGCACGCCCCGCACCACGGCCGGCGCGGGAATGGCCGACGGCGCCACCTTCTGATCATGATAGGATTGGCGGCCCCCGTGCATCACCTGCATGCCCAATCGGCAGTCGAACGGCCGGATCGTATCGGCCAGGCGCTTGAGGGCCGGGATGCAGTCATCTTCCCACAGGGCCGGCAGATGGGGCAGTTCCACGCCGCTGGGGTGGATGCCGCCACCGCCCACCAGCATCATGCCGACGCCGCCCCGTGCCCGGGCCGCCAGGTATTGGATCAATTGATCGGCCACATGGCCTTTCTCGTTCACGCCGAAATTGATGCTCATGGCCGACATGAGCAGCCGGTTCTTGGCAATCATGGTACCGATACGGATGGGTTGAAACAGATGGCTGAAAGCAGTCATGTCACTCCTGATGCGAATGCAAATAGCGGCGCAATGTCCGGAAACATCGTCTCCACATATCGCTTTTTGGAGGTCAATGCCATGCCAAAATTGGTGCCCTTTTGTCTGAAATGGCCCCTGAAGTGCGGGGGATCGATATTGACACCCACCTCGGCGTTAACCATACTCGTCGACATCCACGCATCTTGCCATTAGAGGTTTGCATGACCTGCACGGACAAAAAGGTACTCATCGTGGGGGCCGGCGCCATCGGCGCGGCCGTGGCCGCCTGGCTGGCGCCCCACCATTCCGAACTCTACCTGCTGAGCACGGCAAGCACGCGCAGCACGCTGAACGCCAAAGGGATTACAATCTATCAAACCGACCGGCCCGAAAAAACCCGCCGGATCGTTGAGGTCAGGAGCATCGACCGACTTGAAGATCTTCCCGACGC
>JAKAFO010000292.1 GCA_021819735.1 Deltaproteobacteria bacterium | reverse complement strand
AAAAGGGCCCCGGCCTCCACATCCACTTCCGAGGCGGCGATCACCGGCACCTTGGCGTTCTCCACGGTCCAGGCGGTCAGCTCCTTGCGGCTCAACTCCTTGCCGTCCTTGACGATGCGGCTGGTGTCGGCCAAATAGATGAACTCTTCGGGGAAGTTCTTGACCTGTTTTTCCCACTGTTCAAAGGTGTCGATCAGGTACATCTCCTTGAAGCGCACGCCCGACTCTTTTTCCAGGGTGTCGGCCCGGCCTTGGAGCGTGGTGCGGGTACCGGCCATGGAGGCGCTGTTCTTGCTCATCAGGGCCACGGTCTTGACGTTGAGGATCTTGCGGGCAATGGTCCAGATATCCTTGGCATAAGAGGCCCGGATCACGCCGGTGACATTGTCCATGGGCATGCCCAACTGGCCCGGGGAGCCGAAAATCCAGGTAAAGACCACCGGAATGTCTTCGATGCGCGCGCCGATGAACTTGAGGGCATCGTCGTTGAGGGTGACGATCAGGTCCGGCTTGAGCGCTCGGGCCTTGGCGATGATCTCGTCCGCGCGCTTGGTTTTGTTCTCGTCGCTGCCGGCCGTATCCAGTTCCACCCACAGGTATTCGGGGGTGATGCCGACCGCCTTGAACCCTTCGTTGATGCCGTCGTAAACCAGGTTATAACCGATGCCGGGCGCGCTCTCCTTGCTGACGCCGGAGATCACCACCACCTTTTTGGACGCCAAGGAAGCCGCGTCGGCCGCCATAGCCGGAGCGGCCAGCAGCACCACCGCCAACACGCATGCCGTCATCCAGAATACGAATCGAATTTTCATAAGCTCCTCCTTTATGGGCTTTTTGGGTTGAGGCGATTCGCCCTGAATCGCACGCCAAACGCTCCCTGGTGCAATCGCTGAACCAAGAAATGGATGATCGTTTATCGGTCAATAAGTACCGGGACTTAAATTTTTCTTGGCCGAGGGCGGATGGGTGGCTCTCTAATTTGCTAATCCTGTGCCGAAAGCGGTCGATATTGAACATGGCTGCCCTAGTGCCGAAATCGTTGATCCAATCCCTGGGCGCCCGGAGAGCTTCGCCATGAATCCAAAAAAGAGCCAGAACACCCCTTCGATCCTGATCGATATGATCATGGACATTCCGTTTTTTGCCATGCTCGATAGCCTGGAACTGGCCGTGGTGGCCAAACACATGAACTACTACGAGATCATCATGGGGGAGACCCTGTTTCGTGAGGGAGATCCGGGAGATTCGGTCTGCTTCGTGGTCAATGGGGCCCTGGACGTATATAAACAGGCCTCCACAACAGGAAAACCGGTGCACCTGGCAACGGTAACGAGACACAAGTCCATCGGCGAGATGGCGGTCATCGACGAATACACGCGCTCGGCCACGGTCAAGGCCCGCAGCGACACCGGCATCGTAGCCCTGACCAAAAGCGGTTTCAATGCCATTCTCGACGAAAATCCCAAGGTGGGCGCCGCCATACTCAAAAAGATCGCCACCCTGGTCAGCATGAACCTGCGCCGCACATCCTCGAAGCTGGCGGACTATATGAATGCCCTGCCGATTACCTGATCAATCCTTGCGCACCTCTTCGATGGACGCGTAAAAATCCAACACTTCCGGATTCATGAGCGCATCGCGGTTGCTGACCGGCTGGCCGTCGATGGTTTTGCGCACGGCCAGCTCCACCTTTTTCATGTTCAGGGTGTAGGGGATGCCCGGCACGGCGATGATCTTGGCCGGCACATGGCGCGGCGAGGCCTGGGCGCGGATGGTGGCGCGGATCTTCTCCTTGAGCGCTGCATCCAGCGCGAAGCCGGGCTTGAGCTTGACGAAGAGCAGCACGCGCACATCGTTCTTCCAATCCTGCCCCACGACGATGCTGTCTTCGATCTCGGCGATCTGCTCGACCTGGCGGTAGATCTCGGCCGTGCCGATGCGCACGCCGCCGGGATTGAGGGTGGCGTCCGAGCGGCCATAGATGGTCACCCCGCCCCGGGCATTGATCAGGATAAAATCGCCGTGGCGCCAGATGTTGGGATACTTTTCGAAATAGGCGCCGCGGTATTTGGCGCCGTCCGGATCGTCCCAGAAGTAAATCGGCATCGAAGGAAAGGGTGCGGCGCACACCAGCTCGCCCTTGCGATCGATGACCGGCCGGCCATCTTCGTCGAAAGCCAGCACTTTCATGCCCAGGCCGCGACCCTGCAATTCGCCCGCGTAGACCGGGGAAAGGGGATTGCCCAGGGCAAAGCAACCGTTGAGGTCCGAGCCGCCGGAGATGGAAGCCAGTTGCAGATCCTGCTTGATGTCGGCATAGACGTAGGCGAAGTTCTCCTCGGTCAACGGCGAGCCGGTGGACAGAACCGTGCGCAGCGTCGGCAGCTTGAAGCGTTGGCCGATGCGGGCGCCCATGTTCTGCAGGGCGCCGATGTATCCCGCGCTGGTGCCGAAGACGGTGATGCCCTCTTCTTCGGCCATGTGCCAGAGCGCCTCGGCATCGGGGTGGAAAGGATTGCCGTCGTAGAGCACCAGCGTGGCACCCACGCCCAGGGCGCTGACCAGCCAGTTCCACATCATCCAGCCGCAGGAGGTGTAGTAGAAGATGGTATCCTCGCGCCGCAGGTCGGTGTGCAGGATCATCTCTTTGAGCTGGTTGAGCAGCACGCCGCCCGCGCTCTGCACCATGCATTTGGGCAGGCCGGTGGTGCCCGAAGAGTACATGATGTACAGGGGATGGCCGAAGGGCACGGCCACAAAGGGGATCTCCCGTTCGGTGGCGACGGCGAAATCGTCGAGCAGCACGGCCTTGGGAATGGCGGCGATGGCCGAGGCGGCCGTAAGATGGGGCACCACCACCACCCGCTCGATGGACGGCAGGCTCTTGAGCATCTCGCCGATGCGCTCCAGGCAGTCGAACCGGCGGCCCTTGAACATGTAGCCGTCGGCGGTGAAGAGCACCCGGGGCGCGGTCTGGCCGAAGCGGTCGAGCACGCCGCGGATGCCGAAATCGGGCGAACACGACGACCACACCGCCCCCAGCGAGGTGGCCGCCAGCATGGCGACGACCGTCTCGGCGATGTTGGGCATGAAGCCCACCACCCGGTCTCCGGGCTGGATGCCGTGATTTTTCAAGGCCCAGGCCAGGGCGCGCACCCGGGCGTGCAGTTGGGCATAGCTGATGCGCACCGGCCCGCGGTTTTCGCAGCGCGACACCAGGGCGATGCGCTCGTCGCGGTAGGCCAGCAGGTTTTCGGCGAAGTTGAGCGTGGCGCCTTCGAACCAGCGGGCGCCCGGCATTTTGCCCGGATCGTCGAGCACCGCCTTATAAGGGGTGTGTAGGCGGATTTTAGAAAAGGATAGAAACGTTTCCCAGAATTCGGGGATGTGCTCAACGGACCATTGGTACAGTTCGCTGTAGGTCTGGAGCTTCTGCTTAAAATGCCGGTTAACGATCTCCATAAAAGCGGCCATGTTCGAAGCCGCTGCCCGCTGCGCCGATGGCGCCCATAATTGTCGCCCCATGCAACCTCCTGGCAAGGTTTTGGCCCAACACCCATGTGAGAGCTATTAAAGGATCATTCCCCAAATCCGGCCGTCGGGCAAGTGTTTTTCCAACCCCTTCAAAGGGACGTCACCCCTCCCGCCGGGCCAGGGTTTGTTCCAGGCTCTCCAGGTGGCCGCCGGCCGAGTGCAGGACGATGGCTTCGAACAGCCGTTGTACGCTGATCTTGCCGCCGAAGGCGGGCAGGTCGGCGCTACGCGCAAGGTCGGCGTCGCTGAGTGCGGCAACAAAGTCCACCATCGCCCGGCCATTGCTTTCAAGAATGGCGGTCACCTCGGCCTTGGTGCAGGCCGCGTGCTTGGCAGCCTGGGCTTCGTTGCGGGCCAATATCGCTTCCTCTTTCACCTCGGGCACGGGCAGGCCGGCGACCATCATTTTGGCCAGCTCCACGATGCGGTAATGGGTGGCGCCCACGTGCCGGGCGACCGCGCCGACGCGCCATTTTTCGCTGTCGGTGGAGCGGCGCCAGGCGTCATCGCCGGCGGCTGTTACCAGGGCAACGAGGCGGTCATTGAAAGCCTTCAGTCGTAGGGCCAATTCTTGGGCGCGCGTGCTCATGGAACCCTCCCTTATATATGGTTGACGGGACGATGGGCTTGTTTTTGAAGTTCGCGGCGGATGATGGCCTGCAGGCGGACCGCGTGGTTGGAAAAGATAAAATCCACCTTACGATTCAACTCACGGAAGAGGCAGTTGGCCGATTGGGGATAGGCGGTGCCCACCTTTTGTCCGCAAGCGTGGTGGGCGCGCACCTGGGGGCCGCGCAACAGCGCATAGTGGGTGCACAAACCGCCCCACCCTTGCCCGCGCACCCAATGGCTGAGGGCATCCGGCCAGTGAAAGGCGATGGCCAGCCGGCAGCGATCGGGAAAGCCTTCGATGCGCCGCAGGGTCTCGGGTTGCAGGGCCATGAAATGGAAATCCTCGCAGGGCCTTAAGCCGGCCAGCGTCGCTTGCAGGCTGCGGCTCTGGGAATCGGCATCCGGCCAGGCGCAGGCTTTGATCTCGATCATCAGGTGCAGGCGCCGGCCGTAACGTGCCACCACCTCGGCCAGGCAAGGCACGGCCGGTGCGATGCGTTGCAACTCGGACCAGGTCAGGGCCGCCACCTCGCCGGAGGCCTGGTGCACCCGCATCAGGTCCGGGTCGTGGGCTACTACCGGCACGCGATCGGCCGTCCAGCGCACGTCGAATTCGATGCCCCACGTGCCCGCATCCGCGGCCCGGTCAAAGGCCGCCAGGGTGTTTTCCCGCACGCGGCCGTCGTCGCAATCGCCGCGATGGGCAATGATGCGGGCGCTGCGCAAGGCCGCCGCGCAGGGCACCGGCTGGGGCCAGCGGGCGAAGAAACCATCCATGAGCGCCATCAAAGCGCGCTCGATGAGGGGGGGAAGCGCCATACAATATCTAATGATAGTTAGTGTCCATCCGGGGATGAGATATTTTCGTCGAGTTCAAGGCGGGCGAAAATTTTAACCGCAGGAATATATGGACATATTTCGAGGATTAAAATTTTCGCCCAACGCCGAAATCGGCGAAAATAGCCATTCCCGGATGGACAATAGTTAGTTGACGATCAGAACGGAGATGTCCTTGGCGCCATTGAACACTTTCTGGGCGGTGCTGCCCAGGAAGAAATCCTTGACGGCCGAGATGCCCCGGCGGCCGATGACGATCAGATCGTAGCCGTTCTCGGCTTCCGCCAGGATATCCCGGGCCACGCCGCGTTTCTTGTCTTCGATTTTGATCGTCACCCGATCGGCCGGGAAACCGGCTTCGAGCAGCTTATCCTTGGCTTTCTTCATGGCCGCGTTCACCAGCTCGCGCTTCTTGCTTTCCAGTGCGCAAAAGCTGGCCTGCTGGGATTTGAAGATCGGCGTAAGCTCGGGACTGTCCATCTTGCAAAGGGCGGCGGTATCGAGCACGACGCAGTACAAGGTCACCGGGTTGCTGGTGGCAAAGCGCTTGGCCACGAAGGCCACGGCGCGTTGGGCGTTTTCCGAATCATCGACGGCGACCAATAACTTTTGCGGCATATCTCCTCCCTTGGGTCATCGTGAAGGTGAAAGTTGTCCGGCGGGCGACCGGCGCACGGCCATGGTTTTTCTTATAGGCAGGCCACCGCGCGAAGTCCATAATTTTTTGTGGACCCTTGGCCGGGCCTGGTTTATGAAACCCCAGACGCAACGCAAGTGAAAGAAAACCATGTCCGACACCCACCCGCCCATCCGGGCCGTGCTCTTCGACTTCGACGGCACCCTGACCTTGCCGGGAGCCCTGGATTTTCCGGCCATCAAACAGGACCTGGGATGCCCACCCGACCAGGCCCTGTTGGAATACATCGACACCCTCCATGACCCCGAGCAACGCCGGGCCGCCCAGGCGCGCCTGGATTTGTTCGAATCCCAGGCCGCCCGGCGGTCGCGGCCCAATGCCGGCGCCCAGGAGCTGGTGGCCTGGCTCAAAACGCGTCGGGTAGCGGTGGCCATCCTCACCCGCAACAGCCGGGCAGCGGTGCTGTGCGCCCTGGAAAACTTCAATCCCGTGAGCGCCGACAGCTTCGACCTGATCGTCACCCGGGACGATCCCGTGGCGCCCAAGCCCAGCGGCCAAGGCGTTCTGTTCGCGGCCCGCGCCCTGGGCGTAAAACCCGCCGAGATGCTCATGGTGGGCGACTTCATCTTCGACTGCCAGGCCGGCCGCGCCGCGGGCGCCCGCACCGTGCTGCTCGACCCCCACGACGACCCGCGTCTGGCCGCCGCCCGCTGCGACCACCGCATCCGTTCGCTCGCCGAACTGCAAACGCTGCTGGATTGAGATCTCCGGCCGGCAATT
>JAKAFO010000291.1 GCA_021819735.1 Deltaproteobacteria bacterium | reverse complement strand
GCGTCGGCATCGGGCAAGAAGCGGCCATAGGCTTCCAGGGCCGCCTGGGGTGAAGCGAATTCTTCTTTAATGAAGGGCCACAGGTAATCCACGGTGGTGGCGTCGGGCGGGCAGATGCCGCAGGTGGCGCCGGACTCCACGGCCATGTTGCACAGGGTCATGCGCTCGTCCATGGTCATGGCGCCGACCGCCGGGCCATGGAATTCGATCACCTTGTCGGTGGCGCCGTTGACGCCGATGCGGCCGATGATGGAAAGAATCACGTCCTTGGCATAGACGCCGGCCGGCATGGCGCCATTGACCGTGATCTTGATGGTGGCCGGCGCGCGGAAGGCGCACACGCCCTTGAGGATGCCGACCTCCAGGTCGGTGGTGCCCACGCCGGCGGCAAAGGCCCCGAAGGCGCCGTGGGTGCAGGTATGAGAATCGCCCATGATGATGGTGTAGCCGGGCCGCGCGAACCCCTTTTCCGGGAATAGGGCGTGGCACACGCCGTTGGCGCCGATGTCGAAGAAATCCCGGATGCCCTGGCGCCGGGCCCACTCCCGCAGGATTTTGCCCTGGGTGGCGGTCTTACCGTCCTTTGCCGGCGTGACGTGATCGATCACGGCCTTGATGCGGGTCGGGTCGAACACCCGGTCCTTGCCCCGGGCGATAAGATCGTTGATGGCGATGGGGGTGGTGATTTCATGGCAGAAGACCGCGTCCAGGCGCAACACCCAAGTGTCGGGGGTCGGCCGGTCCACCAGATGGCTTTCGAATATCTTCTCCGCGATGGTTTTACCCATGGTTCCTCCAAGCATCGAACGGGCGGATTTGAGCGGTATCAGTCATTGTCGGTCTTGAGCACGGCCAGGAAGGCGCTCTGGGGCAGTTCCACCTGGCCCACCATCTTCATGCGCCGCTTGCCTTTTTTCTGCTTCTCGAGCAGCTTGCGCTTGCGGGTGATGTCGCCGCCGTAGCATTTGGCCGTGACATCCTTGCGGAAGGCGTTGACCGTGGAGCGCGATATGATCTTGCCGCCGATGGCACCTTGGATGGCGATTTTGAACTGCTGGCGGGGAATCTCTTCCTGGAGCTTGTCGCAGGCCACGCGCGCCCGGGAGTAGGCCCGGTCCTCGTGGACCAGTTGCGACAGGGCATCCACCCGTTCAGCGTTGATCAGGATATCCAGCTTGACCAGCTTGCCGACACGGTAGTCGATGACCTCGTAGTCGAACGATCCATACCCCTGGGTGACGCTCTTGAGGCGGTCGTAGAAATCGTAGATCACCTCGGACAGGGGAATTTCGAAAATCATCTCCAGGCGGTTGTTGGTCAGGTATTGGTAGTTTTTGTTGATGCCGCGCCGGTCCAGGCACAGCTTCATGATGGCCCCCATGTAACGGTCGGGCACGATGATACTGGCGCGGATGTAGGGTTCCAGGGCCTGGTCGATGGTGGTCGGGTCCGGATAGTGGGCCGGGTTGTCGATCACCATCTCGGTGCCGTCGTTGAGGATCAATTTATAGCGCACCGAGGGCACGGTGAGAATCACCGACTGGTCGTACTCGCGCTCCAGGCGCTCCTGGACCACCTCCAGGTGCAGCAGCCCCAGAAAGCCGCAGCGGAAGCCGAAGCCCAGGGCCGCCGAAGTATCCTTTTCATAGATCAAGGAGGCGTCGTTGAGCTTGAGCTTTTCCAGGGCAACGGCCAGGTCGTCATAATCGTCGGCCGAGACCGGGTAGATCGAGGCGAAGACCACCGGCTTGGCATCCCGGAAGCCGGGCAGCGGCCCTTCGCAGGGACGCTCTTGCAACGTGATGGTGTCGCCGCAGCGGGTGTCGCTGACGGTCTTGATGCCGGCGATCATGTAGCCCACCTCGCCGGCGGTCAGCTCCTTCTGGGGCTTGCGCACGATTTGAAAGAACCCGACCTCTTCCACCTTGTAAACCGCATCGTTGGACAGGAAGCGGATGCGGTCGCCGGCCTTGAGCGTGCCGTCGAAGAGCCGGATGTGGACGATGGTGCCCCGGAAGGGATCGTAGTGGGAATCGAAGATCAGGGCCCGCAGCGGGGCTTCGGGATCGCCCTTGGGCGGCGGCAGCTTGGTCACCACCGCCTCCATCAATTGGGCAATGCCGATGCCCTCTTTGGCCGACACCAGCATGGCGTTGTTGGAGTCGAGCCCCAGATCCTCTTCGATCTGCATCTTGACCCGCTCGATATCGGCCGAGGGCAGATCGATCTTGTTGATCACCGGCACGATCTCGAGATCGTGCTCCATGGCCAGCATCAGGTTGGCCAGGGTCTGGGCCTCGACGCCCTGGCTGGCGTCGACGAGCAGCAGCGCGCCTTCGCAAGAGGCCAGGGCCCGGGAGACTTCGTAGGAGAAATCCACGTGGCCGGGGGTGTCGATGAGGTTGAGGGTGTAACTCTTGCCGTCGGCGCCTTTATAAGGCAGGCAAACGGTATTGCTCTTGATGGTAATGCCGCGCTCGCGCTCGATGTCCATGCTGTCCAGGATCTGGTCCTTGAAATCGCGATCCGCCACGATATCCGTGGTCTGGATCATGCGATCCGACAGCGTCGACTTGCCGTGGTCGATATGGGCGATAATGCTGAAATTGCGAATGTGTTTCATCTGCTTGTCTGTCCGGCCGCGGGCAGGTGTCGAATCGGCGCTATCTTGCCGATCTGAAAGCGTCTTTTCTTCCCGCCGGTTAAAACCCGGTTGACTTCCCCCCCATGAGCCGGTATATTCCGCTAAGTAAAGAAATTCGTTTTAGTATCAGATTGTTTTCGAGAGTGTCAACCGATAAAGCGAGCGCGATGGCCGAAGAACCGAGAACCTTGTTGGATGCCCATATCCTCATCGTGGATGACGATGCCGCCATCCGTGATTCCATGCAGGAATTCGTCCAGATGTCCGGGTTCAGCTCCTCCTCGGCCGCCTGCGCCGAAGATGCCCTGGAAATGCTTCAAACCGAACCGGTGGACGTGGTCATCACCGACATTATGCTGCCCGGCATGGACGGCCTGGAACTAACCGACCGCATCCGCAAGAACTTCGAGGTGGATGTGATCGTCATGACCGGGTACTCCGGCGATTACAGCTACGAAGAGGCCATCAGCAAAGGCGCCAGCGATTTCGTTTTCAAGCCGGTGCGCTTCGAAGAGCTGCTGTTGCGCCTGCGCCGGGTGCTCAAGGAACGGCGCCTGACCCAGGAACGCATTCAGATGCTGGAGAAGCTCAAGCGGCTCTCCATCACCGACGGCCTGACCAAGCTGTACAACTCCCGCTACTTCTACAACCAGCTCAAGATCGAGATCGACCGCACCACGCGCTACCAACGGCCGTTGAGCCTGCTGCTCCTGGATATCGACAACTTCAAGGAGTACAACGATACCTACGGCCATCTGGAAGGCGACAAGATCCTGATTCGTCTGGGGCAGGTGATCAAAAGCTGCCTGCGCAAAATGGACTCGGCCTATCGCTACGGCGGCGAAGAGTTCACCGTAATCCTGCCCGAAACCGAGGGGGACGAAGCCGCCACCGTGGCCGAACGTATCCGCTCCGCGGTGGAAACCGAGCATTTTTATCCCCAGCGGGAAGACGAGCCGGTGGCCATCACCATCAGCATCGGGGTGACCGAGTTCACCTGGCAGGAAGAGATCGCCCTGTTCGTCCAGCGCGCCGACAAGGCCATGTATCAATCCAAGCAGTCGGGCCGCAATCGGGTCTCTTGTCTCTTCACCAGCAAGTCATAAGTTAGGCCAATCGACTGAAAGTTGATGAGCGCAATGGAAGGATTGAAGTCCAAACCTCCCAAGGGAGCCGTATCGCGCAAGCGGTCGCCGTCCATTGCCGAACGCTGGGTCAGCCGGGGGATTCTGGCGATCCTGGCGATCATTGCCGGAGGCGTATTCGTGGCCCAGTCGCGCTACGAGCCGGGGCAATGGCGCGCCCAATCCCATGAAGCGGCCGCCGCAGCCGCTACCCCCGCCGCCGCGACAACCACGGAAGTAGCGGGACTGCGCGCCATGGGGCCGCTGGAGAGTTACGACGCGGCCACCCTGTCGGACAAAATCAACGGTAAGGCCGAACTCTACCTGTCCGCGGGCTTCGAGCGCCTGGAGTGCCGGCGCTTTGCCCTGGCCGACGATCCTGCCATTTGGCTCGAACGCTTTGTCTACACCATGCGGGCCGCTGCCGGCGCCTTCGCGGTCTACAGCCAGCAGCGCCGGCCCCAGGCCCAGCCGCTGACGCTGACCACCGATGCCTACCAGGCGGCCAACGGTCTCTTCCTGGTGCAAGGGGCGTACTACCTGGAGATCATCGGTTCGGAAGCTTCCGAGGTGCTCCAGGCCCGGATGATCGACCTGGCGCGCGCCTTCATTGAGGCGCATCCCGCGACCCAAGCCGCCGTGGACGAACGGGCCCTTTTTCCCACGGAGGGATTGGCGGCCGACAGCATCGCCCTGACGTCGGCCAATGCCTTCGGCTTCGAACGCCTGGACCGGATCTTCACCGCCGATTACGCCGCTGACGGCCATCGCGCCATGGCCTTCCTCTCCCGCCGGGCTTCGGACACCGAAGCTGCCGATCTGGCCGGGGCCTATGTCGACTATCTGCTGACCTATGGCGGCCAGAAGGTTCAGGCCCCGGATGGCGCGCCGCCCGTGACGGTCATCGCCATCCTGGATCAGTACGAGATTGTCTTTCAGCGGGGCAACCTGCTGGCCGGGGTGCACGAGGCCGACGATCTGGCTTACGGGCTGGCTCTTGCGGCGAAATTATATGCCAAACTGGGAGCGACGCCATGAAGGCCGATTCCCCGCCGCTCCCTGCCGATCGCCGCTGGTTTCTGAATCGCCTGCTGCGCGCCGGTCTGGGCACCCTGGGCATCGGCGCTCTGGGCTGGGCCTTCTGGGACCGCCAGGGGCCACGGCCCGGAGAAGAGATTACCCCGGGCGATCCGCTGCCCGATTTTTCAATTCCCGACCAGGCCAAGCGCTTGGCCGTGGTGCACGGCGCCGAACGGGGCGCCAATGTGGCCGCGGCCCTGGCCGCTTTGGGCGGGATGCAGCGCTTCATTCGCGCCGGGGACCGGGTGCTGCTCAAGGTCAATGCCGCCTTTGCCGCGCCGCCCATGCTGGGGGCCACCACCCACCCGGAGGTCGTCTCCCAGGTGGCGCGCTTGTGCTTCCAGGCCGGCGCGCGCCAGGTGCTGGTCACCGATAACCCCATCAACGATCCGGCCAGTTGCTTTGCCCTCAGCGGCATTGCCGCGGCAGCCCAATCGGCCGGGGCCCAGGTGATCCTGCCCGAAGCCCGCCGCTTCGAGAACTACAGCCTGCCCCATGGCCGCCTCATCCGGCATTGGCCCCTGCTGCGCGAGCCGCTGCGCCGTGTCGACAAGGTCATCGGCCTGGCGCCGGTCAAAGACCACCACCGCAGCGGCGCTTCGATGACTTTGAAAAACTGGTACGGCCTGCTGGGCGGCCGGCGCAACATCTTTCACCAGGAGATCCACACCATCATCGCCGAACTGGCCCTGCTGATCCGGCCCACCCTGGTGATCCTGGACGGCACCATGAGCATGATGCGCAACGGACCGACCGGCGGGTCGCTGGACGATCTCAAGCCCACCCAGACCCTGATCGCCGGCACCGACCCGGTGGCCGTGGACGCCGCCGGCGCCGCCCTGCTGGACAAAACCGTGGACGATCTGCCCCACCTGCGCATGGCCGAACGTCTGGGCGCGGGGACGGTGGAGTATCGCTCACAGCTTGTAAAATGAGGTTCGAACATTCCATGCGTATTGTGACCACCCGCCGCATCAGCCAGAGCTTCTTCTTCGCGCTTTTCGTCTGGTTCTGCGTGGTGGCCACCGTCGGCGAACGCTTCTGGCAACTGCGCGGCTGGCCCATCAACTGGTTCCTGCAGCTCGATCCCCTCAGCGGCCTGGGCCTGCTGCTCTCCACCCACACCGTCTATGCCGGATTGCTCTGGGGTGTGGCCACCCTGGCGCTGACCCTCTTTGTGGGGCGCTTCTTCTGCGGCTGGCTCTGCCCCTTCGGGGCCTGGCAGCAGCTCATGGGCTACCTGGGCAAGCGCGGCCTTCCGGCATCGGACAAGATCGCTCGCAACCGCCCCCACCCGGCCCAGCGCGTCAAATACTGGCTGCTGGCGGCCCTGCTGGCGGCGGCGGCCGGCGACCTGATGCAGTGGATCTTGAGCGGCGTTCCAGGGCTATCCGACACGCCCCCCAGCGGCTGGCTGGCGGCCGCCCTGCAAACCGGCCTGGTGGACCCCATCGCCCTGATGCACCGCACATTCAACCTGGTCGTCATCCCCCTGGTCGCGGGCCGGATCTACCCCGGCGCGATGCCCATCGGCGCGATCTTTCTGATCTTCACCCTGCTCTGCCTGCGGGTGCCGCGCTTTTACTGCCGCTTC
>JAKAFO010000290.1 GCA_021819735.1 Deltaproteobacteria bacterium | reverse complement strand
GCCGTGCCTTTGTGGGGGTTGAGCCGATCCAGCTCCTGCATGGCCCGGATGCCGAAGGGCGTGGCGGCATTGCCCAGCCCCAGGACATTGGCCGACAGATTGAGGATCATGGCGCCCATGGCCGGATGATCGGCGGGCACCTCGGGAAAGAGCCGCACCATCAGCGGCCGGATGAGCCGGGCCAGGATCTGCAGCATGCCGCCGGCCTCGGCCACCTTCATCAAGCCCAGAAAGAGGGTCATCACCCCCACCAGGCCGATGGCCAGATCCACGGCGCCGGCCGCCGCCTGGAGGATGGCGGTGGTCAGGGCCTCCATGGGCGCGCTCTGCCCCGCCGCCGGCACCCAGAGCAGTTGCCGCCAGGCCGCCACGAGAAAGGCCGAACCCACCATGACCAGAAAGATGACATTCATAAATGGCTTGTATACCCCATGTCTTACCATCCATCAATTTACAAATCGTAAAAAATCCAGACACCTCCCGCTGCGGGGGGTTGCCGGCGGAGGCGCTCGATGGTCCAGCACATCATATGATTACAACGGTTTGCGACCCCCGGAAGCGATGCCGATCGGTGGCATGTGGCTTGCTCATATGAGCGGTGTAATCGCCAAGATGGGCGAGGAATGCGGGGTTTCATGCTGACTTCCATTCGATCCAAGTTGATTGCCAGTTTGCTGGGCGTGACCCTGCTGGTGGGGGCGGTCTCTTTGCTGACGGGCGTCCATCTGCTTAAAAAGCACGTCATCGGCGAAGCCGCCAACCGGGTGGCGCTGGATCTGACCGCCGCCTCGGAAACGATTGGGGAACGGGTCCAGTTGATCCGTATGGCCCTGAACATCACCTCCCTGGGCAGCGGTTTCGTCGGCGCCGTAATTGACGCCAATGCCAACGATCTGGCCTACCGGCTCGGTCGCCTGGGGCACCATGCCAAGCTCGATTTCGCCGGCATCGTCGATGCGCAGGGGCGCATCCTGTGCCGCATGGGGGCCAATGGCAAGGTTCAGGGCGTTCCCGGGGAGAATCCCATCAGCCGGCTGGCCCTGGATCGCCAGGCCCCGGTGGAGGGCACCGTCGTGCTCTCCCGGCAGGTACTGATCCAGGAAGATCCGGAGCTGGCCGAACGCGCCCGATTGACGGTCCGCACCCTCGGCGCCGCCGAGCCGACCGGCCAGACCGACGGGGATGAAACCAGCGGCCTGGCCCTTGCGGCGGCCGTACCGATCTTCGACGGCAGCCGGATGATCGGCGCCCTCTATGGCGGCCAACTGCTCAACCGCGACGAAACCCTGGTGGATACGGTGCGCAACCGTCTGTCCCAGGGGGAGAAGTATAAGGGACGGCCTATCGCCACGGCGACGCTCTTTCTCAACGACCTGCGCATCGCCACCAACGTGACCCTGCCCGACGGCAAGCGGGCCCTGGGCACCCGGGCGTCGGCCGAAGTCAAGACGGCCGTCCTGGATCAAGGTCGGCGCTGGACCGGCCGGGCCTGGGTGCTCAGTGACTGGTACATCACGGCCTATGGACCGCTGGAAGACGTCTTCGGTCGCCGGGTGGGCATGCTCTATGTCGGCACCCTGGAAGAAAAGTACACGGACATTCAAACCAAAGCGCTCACGGTTTTTATTCTCATCACGGCGTGCGGCATGTTCGTGGCGCTGGGGTTCGGCTTCCTGCTGGCCAACCGCATCATGGGGCCGGTGCACCGCTTGATCCAGGCCAGCCAGCAGGTCTCCGAGGGCAGCCTGGCGCCCGAGGTCGGACCGATCCTCAAGGGTGAGTTCGGCCTGCTGCAAAAGACCTTCATGGAGATGGTGGCCGCCGTGGGTCGCCGCCGGGCCGCCAGCGAAGACAAGATCATCATGTCGGAAAAGCAGGCCAGCGTGGGCCGCCTGGCGGCCGGCGTGGCCCACGAGATCAACAACCCGCTCACCGGCGTGCTGACCTACACCCATATGCTGCTGCGCCGCAAAGACCTGAACACCGAGATGCGCGCCGACCTGGAGACCATCGCCGCGGCCACCGAGCGCGTGCGCAAGATCGTCAAGGGGCTGCTGGATTTCTCGCGCCAGACCAAGCTCGACCCGGAGCCCACCGACGTCAACCGTCTGGTGAGCGCCACCGTCGGCCTGCTGGAGAACCAGGCCCTGGTCAAGGGCGTGGCGGTCAAATTTACACCAGGGGAGAACCTGCCCATGGTGACCCTGGACCGCAGCCAGATGCAGAGCGTGCTGATGAACCTGATCATCAACGCCCTGGACGCCACGGCGCCGGGCGGCCAGATCAAGATCTTCACGGCCCCCGGTCTTTCGGGCAACGGCGTGGTCCACAAGGGGATCGAGATCACCGTGGCCGACACCGGTTCGGGCATCCCCCCCGAGCACCTGGACAAGCTCTTCGATCCGTTCTTTACGACCAAAGCCGTCGGACAAGGCACCGGCCTGGGCCTGTCGGTCTCCCAGGGCATCGTGCAGCGGCACCACGGCCACATCCGCGTGCAGAGCGAGATGGGCAAAGGTACCCGCTTCTTTGTCTGGCTGCCCATCGAAGGCACAGGGGGTAAGCCATGAAAATCCTCGTGGTCGATGACGAAGGCATCGTACTGCTCAGTTGCCGCAAAATTCTCGAAGCCGAAGGGTTCGAGGTGCAGGCCGCCCCGTCGGTGGACGAGGCCCTGGCCCTGCTCGATGCGCCCGGGGCGACACTGCCCGCCCTGCTGCTGGCGGACGTCAAGATGCCGGTGCACGACGGCATGTACTTGATGCGCCAGGTCAAAGCCAAACATCCGGACCTGCCCATCGTTATTATGAGCGGGTACCCTACCGACGAAACCGTGGAGAACGCCGCGACATTCGGCGCGGCGACCTTTATCGCCAAGCCGTTTACGCCCGGAGAACTGCTGGACACGGTCCTCTCCGTGGCAAGAAAGGGGAACAAGTCATGACGCAGAAAAAAGTACTGGCCATCGACGACGAACAGATCGTGCTGGACAGCGTGCGCCGAATTCTCTCCGAGGAGAATTGCACGGTGGACACCACCCTCAACGGCCGGGAGGGAATCCAGTGGGCCACCCAGCGCAGCTACGACCTGGTGCTGACCGATGTGCGCATGCCCGACCTCAGCGGCAAGATCGTCTTGCGCGAAATCAAGCGCCTCAAGCCCACCCTGCCGGTGATCATCGTCTCCGGCTATGCCACGGTATCGTCGGCCATCCAGTGCATGCGCCTGGGCGCGGCCCATGTCCTGGAAAAGCCCTTCACCCCCGAAGAGCTGACCCAGGTGGTCCAAGCGGTCCTGAAGCGCTCGGCCCAGGCGCCGGTCGAGGAGCAAGGCCTGGTCCATGACGAAGAGATCCTCAAGATCCTCAACCGCGCCTCGCGTGAACCCGCTTTTGCCCGGGATCTGCATGCCCGGGAAGCCGACGCCCTGGAGGAGTATAACCTGACCGCCGCGGAAAAACTGGCGCTCGTCACCGGCGATGTGGAGTGGTTCGAGCAGTATATGGGGACCCTTGCGCCCAAACACAAAAAGCTGTTCGAAACCCGCTGAAAGGAGGAAGGACCCATGGAAAAGATGAGAGTGTTGGTCATTGACGACGAGCGCATCGTGCTGGACAGCGTCAGCCGCATCCTAAAGGAAGAAAACTTCAAGGTGGAGGTCTCCCTGAGCGGGCTGGAAGGCCTCAAGCTGGCAATGGAGCGCACCTACGATATCGTGCTCACCGACCTGCGCATGCCCGACATCGGCGGCATGCGGGTGCTGCGCGACATCAAGCGCGCCAAACCGGCTCTGCCGGTGGTGATGATCACCGGCTACGGCAGCGTCAAGACCGCCGTGCAGGCCATGAAGCTGGGCGCCGCCGAATACCTGCAAAAGCCCTTCTCTCCCGAAGAGTTGACGGCCGCGGTCAAATCGGCCCTGCGCCTGGCCGCCTCGCGCCCGCCCGAAGAACAGGGCATGCTGCACAAGGGCGAAGTGTTGCGGGTGCTCGAACAGGCGGGCAAAGACCCATCCCTGGTCTCCAACATGCTCAGCTATGGCGCCGATGCCCTGGACGAGTTCAACCTGAGCGGTCCGGAAAAACTGGCGATCCTCACCGGCGACCTCCATTGGATCGAACAGCACGCCGGACCGTTGAGCCCGGTGCAGCGCAAGTGGCTCGAACAGCGGTTGAGCGCGGAGATCTGGTAAGCCCCACCCTTAAGCAAGGAGGCTTCCTATGGCGGAACGCATGCTGGTGATCGACGACGATCCGGTGGTGTTGGAATCGTGCCGCCGGGTTTTCAGCTCCGAACAGTACGATGTGGTGACCACCGCCAGCCCCCGGGAAGGGATGGAGCTGGCCGCCCAGAAGAATTTCGACATCATCCTCTGCGACTGGCAGATGCCCGAATTCGACGGCATGGATGTCGTGGAACGGCTCGACCGCATCTGCCCCCAGTCGGCCGTGGTGATGATCAGCGGCTATCCCACCGTGGGCCGCGCCACCGACGCCATGAAACGCGGCGCCATGGATTTCGTCTCCAAGCCCTTCACGCCCGAAGAGATCCTGGAGGCGGTCAAAAAGGCCACCCGCAACAAGATGATCCAGGAGAAGAAGAGCATCGGGCGCCTGGAGAGCATCATGAAATCCTTCCAGTTCCCCGTGCCGACCCTGGAAGACAAAGCCCCCAAGACCATCGCCGAAACCGTGGCCTCGACCATCGGCGTCGGCAAGGCCACTTCGCCCTGGTTCAGCGTGTGCGTCCTGGGCATTTTGGCCGGGGCCTACATCGGCTTCGGCGGCCTGCTCTCCACCAGCGTCACCTTCGACTTGGCCGCCAAGGCCGGGGTCGGCGTCACCAAGATCGTGGCGGGCTCGGCCTTCAGCCTCGGCCTGATGCTGGTGGTCATCGCCGGCGCCGAACTGTTCACCGGCAACAACCTGATGGTCTCCAGCGTCATGTCCCGGGAGATCACCTTCCAGATCATGTGCCAGCGCTGGCTGATCGTCTTCGTGGCCAACTTCGCCGGCTCGCTGCTGCTGGTGGCCCTGTTTTACTACTCTGGCCTGTGGAAGATCGCCAACGGCGCCCTGGGCGCCGGGGCCGTGGCCATCGGCTACGCCAAGGTCAACCTGAGCTTCACCGAAGCCCTGACCCGCGGCATCGGCTGCAACTGGCTGGTCTGCCTGGCCGTCTGGATGGCCCTGGCCGCCCGCCAGACCATCGGCAAGATCTTCGCCATCTTCTTCCCCATCATGGGCTTCGTCGCCATCGGCTTCGAGCACTGCGTGGCCAACATGTACTTCATCCCGGCGGCCCTCGTTCTGCACCAGGCCGCCGGCATCGCCGGTCCGGCCGCTTACGATCCCGACAGCCTGACCTGGTTCGCCTTCCTGTGGAACAACCTGCTGCCCGTGACCATCGGCAATGTCTTCGGCGGGGCGGTGTTCGTGGGTATGAGCTACTGGGGGGCTTACTTGCGGCCGATGGCGCAGGAGGTCAAAAAAGCGGCCCGGACATGATGCCGGCCCCGTCTGTTCTCCCTGGGCGAGGACGCCTTTCCGGTCTTTATCTGATGTGAGCACTTACGACCGAAGACCCCACCCCTGATCAGGCACCCATGCGTCTTCAAAGGGAGCATTCGATTGCAGACTTTCGATGACAGGTGATAGGAAGACAGCTATGTCAGCGATAACTGCGGACAGATCGCCAACCGGAATGTCGGGTTTTGACTTTTTAACAAAGGCTGTCCATTGCGCTGTTTTCTGAGGGTCTTTGTAAAAAGCGGGCGTGAACGCAAAGGGAGTTGACGCCGGAAATGTTGTGCGCCGCCGATTGAAGGTATTCTGCAACGCTTTTCGCAAAACATTCCCCTCGAACGAGAACAGTCTAATGAGCAGCCAGATATCATAAAAGTCTTTCATCCGGCTGTTCGCCAGGCCGAGTTTGACCATTGCTTCCACCTTTTCAGCCACAACAGTATAACGAGGATAGGCTTTCAAGAGCGGCGGGGGGGCATCAAAAAGGGTTGGGTATTCGATCTGTTCAGGAGCTGGTGTTATCACATCCCCAAAGCCGATATCAACCTGGAGGGGAATCCTAGCCTGATTGAGCATACCGACCAAGGTGATTCGCACGCCATCGTATTCCTGGTCTTCGCGGATTTCCTCCCCATTCAGGGATTCCGGCAGATAGATCATGCCGTCCCCCTGAAACTCGATGCGGCAAATGTCGCGAAACATGTCCGCAAGCTGTTCGATATCGGCATTGCCGAATCCCAGAAGATCCGCATCCCTGGTGACGCGGTAATTTTGTCCTTTCCAGACCAGAAATAGACTGGCTCCTTTCAGAATGAACCGGCCATTGTGGGGCGAGACGCTGAGCCGGTAAAGGAATCGTTCCATGCCGTAACGGGAGAGCAGAAGATTGAAGTCTTCCCTGTTGGTTTTGGCGCGGTTCAGAAGCCGCTGAAAAATTGAATGGGCAAC
>JAKAFO010000289.1 GCA_021819735.1 Deltaproteobacteria bacterium | reverse complement strand
ATCGGCGAAATAGTGGGTGTAATAGGGCGTCATATCCTCATCATAAATCGTGTATGGCGTAGTCGTCGGCGCCGCATTGGGTCTTGACCCAGGTGACGATGGCCGCGAACTGCTCCTTGGCCAGGGCAGCGTTGCCGGCCGTCTCGCCGAAGCAGAAGCGCACGGCCCGGCGGATGTCGGTGTCGCGGTCGATATCCAGACGCGCCCGGTCCACGGCATGTTGCTGGAACTGCGGCGCCGGCGCCCGGCCGGTGCGGTTTTCGACCTGCAGGTTGATGTGCTGATCGGCCGGCGCCGCGTTGGTCAGCATGTTGTAGGCTGGGGAGAACAGCAGCAGGATGTTCTTGAAATCGTTGTCCCGGGCCGTGGCGATTCTGAATTTCTGGTTCAAATCGGTCTTGATCTGGTTGTGCAGTTGCTGGGCCCAGGCAATGGCGTTGTTGGTGTTCCAGTTGACGGCGCCCGCGGGCCGGAAGTTGACCGCGATCTTGCTCTTGACCACCAGCACGGCGTTGAACACCTGGCCGGCCACGGCCAAACGCGAATACTCGTCGTCGCCCAGCTTGTAGAGCAACAGGTCGGCCCGGGCGTGATCCTTGACGGTCTGGTCGCGGCCGGTCTTGGCGGCCAGGGCCACGTTGCGGTAGGTATCGGCCAGTTCGAACTGGTGGCAGTGGGCCGTGCCCTGGAAGGCGATGCGGAATCGGGTGCGGCCCAGCAGCGGTTCCAGCGCCTTGCCGGCCTGGGCTTCGTCGTTGAGCCAGCAGGCGAATTTCCAGAAATTGCGCAGCCGCGGGGTGCGGTTGACGTTCATGCGCGAGAGTTTGTCGCCGCTGTAGGGCCCGCCTTCGGCCGTGAACGGCTGATTGTAGCGCGGCACACGGAACCAGTTCTGGCCCAGATCCTCGCAATCGTAAAGATAATCGTCCCAGTTGCCGGTGGCGTGGCCCATCTCGTGGTGGTTGGTGAGCACCGCGTAGGTTTTGCCGTCCGAATCCTGCAGGGCGTTGTCCGGGTCGGGGTTGCCGAAGTAGGTGGGGTCGCTCTGGTAGTCGCGCAGGCGCAACTGGGCATTGGCGATGGTCATCCAGGCCCCGCCGTTGGGGCTGTTGTCGGTGACGATGTTGACCATGGCCTTGTGGGGGCCGCCGTTGGTGTCGTTCTTGGCCTCCATGAAGTGGAAGGGCCGGATGAAAACATCCGCCGCGCCGCTGTGCCGTTCGATGAGGTAATCCTTGTTCAGGCGCGCCATGGCATTGGTCATGCCGAACTTGCGGTGGTCGGCGATGCCGGCCGCGCCGCCGGGGGTCACCGGACGGGCCCAGGCATCCTGGTTGATGGATTGCAGGCGGCAGTTCCAGTAGATCAGCAGATACCCCAGGGGCTTGCCGTCCAGCTCGGCGCAGTCGTGCAGGTAGTGCAGCTCGTAGTTGCCGCAGTTACCCAGGGCGTAGGCGCCGGCGATGTCGCCGGCCGTGCCGGCGTTGACCGCCTTGTGGCGATGGACCCGCGGGTCGTTGAGGATCGCCAGGCGCGCGCCGGCCACGTGCTGCTTGGCGGCGTCGAAGCCCGGGTCGTTGGCCTTGGCGCGCTGGTCGGTCGCATCGTAGAGCCCGTTGCAGAAGCAGATCAGGCGGGTGTGGCCCGGCGCGGTCGTGATCAAATTCTCCTTGAAGGCCGCGTCGGTGAAGACCGGCTGGGCCGTTTCGGGCTTGTGGATCTTCAGGCGCCGCCGGTTTTTTTGCGTTCCGCCCACATCCTCCTGGGTGTCGTAATCGATGCAAAAGAGGGTATAGCGCGAGTTGGCGTCCAGGGCCAGGGCCGAGCCGTCGGGGGCCTGGTCGCCGATGGTCTGGTCGCGGTTGGTCTGGGCCAGGACGATGTCGTCCAGGGAGAAAATTAGGGGCTTGGCGGCCTGGGCGCGCTTGGCCTCGCCCGCATCGAAGGGAAAGAGCTTGAGCTTGTCTTTCATCACCGTCTGAAAGCGCTCGCCCTTGTCCATGTCGTTGTCGTAGCGCGTCCAGTAGTTGCGGCAAGACCAGGCTGTGGGCAGATCGTAGTAAAGGCGCCGGCGCAGGAAGTCCAGCTTCTCGTAAGGCACCGGCTTTTTATCTTTGTCCGGATTTTCGGACGCGATCTGCTCGCGGGTGCGCAGGGCCGGGGTGGCATCCTTGTCGGCGGTGTAGAGGAACAGGTCGAAGCGCGCGGCCTCTTCGACGCTGGTAAAGGCGCTGCCCCCGGCCACGGCGCGGCCGGGCTGGGCGGTTTCGAAAAAGAGCTCGGTCCAGGCCGCGTTTTTCTTCTTCCAGACCGGTACGGCATAGGCGTTGTCTTTATAAACGCCGATCTGGCGGCGGTAGAACGCCTGCTCCAGGGTGCGCTGGGTGATCGGTCCGGCGATGCCGTCCACCTTCAGGTCGTACTGCTTTTGAAAGGCGCGGATGCCGGCCCGGGTCTTTGCGCCCACGATGCCGTCCACCTTGCCGCAGGCGAACCCCAACAGGTTGAGATGGTGCTGGATCTTCTTGGCTTCGCTGTCGAGCACATAGCCCAGCTCCAGGAAGCTTTTGAGCAGATAGCGGTGCAGGTAGTCGCTGTCCGTTTCCAGGCGCGGCACGATGGGCATGCCGGCCGGCACGTCGCGCCATTCGTTCTTGATGCGATCGTGGTATTTGAATTTGAGGAAGTACCAATAGAAGCGCAGCTCGAGCACGATGGGATCGCCGTCGCTGCCTTCGCCGCTCTTCTTGGGGTCGTAGTTTTTGAGCTTGCCGTCGGTGAGCGCCAATTTGCTTTCGTCGTAGTAAAAGCCGTGCTCGGCGGTGTCGACCACCATGGGGATTTCCATGAGCTTGCGCGCGTCGAGCGGCTTGATCGCCTTGCTTGGCGCCGGCTTCAGGGTGTCGATGTCGATGTAGGTGCGCTCGTCCAGATCGATGCGGAAGTGATAGTCGGGCCGGGAGGCGATGGTGGCCGAATCGGGCGCCAGGCACACCTTGCCCTGGGCATCGGTCAGGGCCGTGGCGCCCGCGTTCTTGAGGCGCGACCCGTTGGCCATCAGGCGCACGCGGATGCCCTGGGGCAGATCGACCAGCTTGGCCCCGTCGTTGGGATCGGTCATCTTGAGCCGCAGGTAGAACTTCTGCCCGGCCTTGACAAAGGTGTGCTTTTGGCCGGAGCCCAGGCCTTCGAAGAATTTCTTTCGCTCGCTGACGATATCGCCCATGCCCGAATCTACTCGCCTTTGATGTCCGGAAATTCAACATTGAATGGGCCGGGCGGCAGCTTTTCTTCTTTTTTGGTGCCGTTGCGGTCCAGACGCCCTTTGCGCACCTCGCCGTTGGACAGGTGCAGGATGTAGCGCTCGTCGGGGATGGGCCGATCGTCCTGGTCCTTGAGTTCGAGCTCCAGATCGTCCTGGAATTTGAGCTGGCCCGAACGCGCGCGCTCTTTGGCGACCTGGACGATGAAGTAGTATTCGGGCGAAGAATATCCGCGGCGAGGCCCCGGTTGCGCGCCGGCGGACGGATACTGCCACTGGGTCTGAATTTTGTTGCCTTGCACCTTAAGATCGAGCTCGGCCAGGCCGGTGTCGGCGCCGGAAAGGTCGCGCCGCCAGATCGTCAGGTGGGCCGGCGTGCCGTCGGCAAAGCCCTCGGTCTCGGCGCTCAGTTCGACGACCTCGCCCACCTTGGCCTCGGCCTTGGACCACTGGGCATTGTGGACCGTCAAGAGCTGGATCTTGAACTCGCCGCTCTTGGGCAGACCGCCCCGGCGCACCTTGCCGTCACCGGTCAGCACCGCGTCGCTTTTCAAGCCGTCGGGATCGGTGATTTCGTAACGCACTTCGGTAACCGGCTGCTGGGCCGCGTCCAGGAATTGGGCTTCGAACCAGTGGGGCCCCTCGGCCTTGGGTCCCGGCTTGGCCTTGACCGCCGCGATGGCCCCGGCCTTGGCGGCCTTGGCCGGACCACCGCCGCCTCCGCCTCCCCCACCGCCACCGCCGCCCGTGCCGATGAGCACGGTGGTACATCCCATTATAATGGTGTCGGGCGGACCGACACAGGTGACCATGTCGCCGATGGTGGCGGCCGGAAGACCGCCGATCAGGACCGTGGCCACCCCCGGGCCGATGATGGGGCCGCCCACGTGGGGCACCGGCGGGGTGGCCGGCGTCACCATGGGGCAGACATGCATGTCGCTACCGGCGCGCGCGGCCGGCATCTTGCCGATCAACACCGTCGGGCAACCCGGTCCGGTGATGATCCCGCCGTGGGCCGTGGAATCGGTAACTCTAGCGGCTGGTCCTGGCATCTGCGTTCCTCGATGGTGGTTGTCCGACTAGTTGATCATGACGATTCCACCGGTTAAGGTGGTTTTCGCGCCACCTTTAAAATCCGCTGTCGTGGAGCCTTCGGCGCTGAGCGTCATGCCCTTGGACTTGTGCGCCATGCCCGCCTCGGAATTCACGTTCATGCCGCCCTTCAGCTCCAGATTCTGGTCGGCCTTCATCTCGATATTGGCGGCCTGGACCTTGAGGTCGCCCTGGGTCTTGATGTCGATGCCGCCCTGGGATTCGATGGTGATTTTGTCGCCATCGGCGTCGATCACCATTTTGTTGCCGTTCTTGTCTTCCAAAGAGATGCCCTGACCCTTGCCGCCGTCGTCCAGGGTGGCCGAGTGGCCGCCGCCGGTGACGATGCTGACGGTCTTGTCGTTCATCACCATGGAGTGGCCGCCGATCTCGGTGGCCATCTCGATCTTGGTGTTCTTGTCGTCCATGAGGAAGCTGTTGCCGTGGGCCGTCTTGGCGCTGATGGTCTCCTTTTCGTCATCGATCTGGAGCATGTGGCCCATGGTGGAGGTCAACGTGATCTGCTTCTGCTCATCGCTGATCAGGATGGTGTGATTGTTGGTGGTCATGGCCCGGATGTTTTTGCCCTTGTCGTCGAAGATCATCTTGTGGCCGTCCCGGGTTTCCAGACAGATGAACTGTCCGCCTTCATCCATGGTCAGCTTGTGGCCGTAGGCATTGGAGAGCACCACGTAGGTCGCGCCCGATTTGTCCTGCATGAGCAGCTCGTTGTGGGTCTTGGCGTTGGGCGTGGTCTGGGACATGATCGTCGCCTTGGTCTTGTCGTCGGGCAACGGATAGGGCGGCGTGTTGGTGCCGTGGTAAACCCGGCCGGTGATGATCGGTCGGTCCGGATCGCCCTCGATGAAATCCACGATCACCTCCTGGCCGATGCGCGGAATGAACATGGCGCCCCAACCGGCGCCGGCCCACAATTGGCTGACCCGCACCCAGCAGGAACTCTTCTCGTCCTTTGCGCCCCGCCGGTCCCAGTGGAACTGGACTTTGACCCGGCCGTGCTTGTCCGTGTAGAGCTCTTCGCCCGAGGGACCGGTGACGATGGCCGTCTGGACCCCTTCGACCACCGGTTTGGGGGTCACGACTTCGGGGCGCAGGGTCACCGACGAGGGAATGGCCGTGAAGCTGTTCTCATAGCTGGTGCCCTCGGCGGCATCCGCTTTTTCGGCCAGCACCTGGGGCTGGGCGCCGGTGTGCACGATCTCGGTGAGCAGATACTCCTGGTTGAACGCCTCCAGGTCATGGTTGTGCAGGCTAAAGGTAAAGCCGGGCGTGAAGCGGTTCACCACGCCCTTGCCCAGGGCCCGCTCCTTATACAGGATGGCCTGCTGCAAGCGCACCTGGGCCAACCGCCGGCCCTCATCGGTGGCGGCATATTCGCCGGGGTAGTCGTACACTTCGCGCTTCTGGTTCTCGCTGTCGCTCTTATCGCTCGTCAGGTCCAGGGAGGGCTTTTCGAAATTGAAGTCGCGCAGGGTGTACTTGCCGCTGCGGATCTGGCGGGTCAGGCGCAGGGCCACCACGGCCTCTTCCTCGGCCACCAGCGCGCCGCCGGCATTGAAGATCACCTTGGCCTGGCCGGAGATGGGTTTGTAGTTGACGGTGCCGTCCCCGAAGACCAGCAGGTGATTGCGGGCCGAGTGCTCGAAGAAGTAAAAGATCCCCTCTTCTTCCAACAGCCGGGAGATGAAGTTCAGATCGCTCTCGCGGTACTGAACGCAGTAATCGCGGGGGGCATAGCTGCCCTGCAGTCGGAAGTCGAAACGATCGGCGGTGATGCCGCTGTCTTGCAGGATCTGCTTGACGATATCGGGCACGTTCAGATTCTGGAAAATGCGGCAGTCCTGCTCCAGCGACAGCAACTGGAGCTGGGGCACGAGCGAGGCCTCGTAGATAAAAAAGCGGCCGTTGGTGCCGCTCAAGGCGAACCGGTCGAGAATGCCGTGCACGTGGCGGTCGCCGTCGCCGCTCTCCAGGGTCAACAGGCCGACCTTGCCGACCATGTCGTCGAATTGGATCTCATCTTCGGAGGCCAGCTCAAGCTCGGCCGCAAAAGGGCGCGAGATCTTCTCTTCCAACCGGAAGGCCGCCACCATCAACTCGGT
>JAKAFO010000288.1:3501-6488 GCA_021819735.1 Deltaproteobacteria bacterium | reverse complement strand
TGCGGATGTCGGGGCCTCCTATGTGATCCCAAGACCGGAGCGGCCTTATGCGCAGGAGATCGGCCGCGATCCGGGCGCGCTGCGGATCGCCTTCACCCGCCGATCCCCCCTGGGAAAAGCAATTCACCCCGAATGCGTCCAGGCCGTGGCGGATGCCGCCAAACTGCTTCAGAGCCTCGGCCACACCGTCCTGGAGGCCGAGCCACAGATCGACGGCGTGGCCCTGGCCAAGAGCTACTTCACCATGTACATGGGCGAAACCGCCGCGGATGTGGCCGAAATCGGCACGTATCTGGGAAGAAAGGCGCGGCCGGGCGATGTGGAAGACACGACCTGGGCCTTAAGTCTCCTGGGCCGGGCCTTCAGCGCCGGCGAGTTCGTGTCGGCCATCCGCCAATGGAACACCTTTGCGCGCAGGATGGGGAGCTTCCTGACCGCGCACGACCTTTACCTGACGCCCACCACGGCCTTTCCGCCGGTGGCCATCGGGGAGCTTAAACCCAAGCCGGCCGAACAGATCGCCATGCGGGTCGCCAATGCCCTGCGTCTGGGAGGTTTGATGCGGCGGTCCGGCATCCCCGACAAAATCGCCATCGAGAGCCTGGCCAAAACCCCTTTCACCCAGCTCGCCAATGTGACCGGCCTGCCGGCCATGTCCGTCCCCCTGCACTGGACCGTGGACGGTCTGCCCATCGGCGTCCAGTTCATTGCCCGCTTCGGCGACGAGGCCACGCTCTTCCGGCTGGCCGCCCAGCTTGAAAAGGCCAGGCCCTGGTTCGATAAACGACCGCCCCGGTGACGGAACGTCACGCGCAGTACGCAGTGTCAGCCGCATCGGGTGCGGCTTCAAGGCCTAACTTTTTCCCAGTTGTAAAATAATCTGACACCGTTCGGATGGATCGGCCAAGCCTTTCAAACAATTCAGCCCCGCCAAATATTTAAAGATATCAGTATATTTTGATTTTATCGGGTTATTGCGGAAATCGGGTCCGGAATTTGCTCTTGGATCTTTTCTAACGAATCGGTTTTCAAAAGCATGGAGGGAACGATGGCCAATAACTTCAGGATTCTTTCCAAGGAAGAAAACAATCGTTCGATCCGTATTCAATTGAGGGGCGATTTCGACGGCACCTCCGCCCATGAGCTGGCCAATATGCTCAATAAATACGACGCACCCTATCCCCAGGTGGAAATCGATACCGAAGGCTTGAAAAGCATCAACGTCTTTGGCCTGGATGTGCTTGCCCTCCGGCTTAAATCGCTGCGCAGGTCGCATGCCCGGATCGTCTTTACCGGCCGGTTTAAGGCCAACTTTGTCGAAAGCTGAACCTGTGGCATGACCTTCGAAAAAAGGACATGAAGATGATCGGCTGCTTGTCCGTCTCCCACGAAAGTTCTTTTCGTTCCCAAAGCATGCATTCGCGAGTCGGCTGTGTGCCACAGCGCTCCGGCGGCCTGGCCGCTCTGGTCGTGGATGACAACCCGATGGTGCTCCAATGCACGGATGCAATGCTGAAAAAGTTGGGCTTTACCACCCACATGGCCGGAGGGGGCGCCGAGGCGCTTGCGTTGCTGAAGGATTCAGCGTGCGATCTTATCCTGACCGATTATGCCATGCCGATGATCGACGGCTATCAACTGGGCCAGAAGGCCAAAGCCATCTTTGCCGTGCCGCGCGTCGTGATCATGACCGGTCATTGCCAGGCCGCCGTGGCACAGCTTACGAACGATCCGTATATCGATGGATGGCTGTTCAAGCCTTTTCGCATGCAGCATCTCAAGGAAATGTTGTTGTCGATCGGTTTGCCGGTCGATTTCGCCAATCAATCCCAGGTAATGGGAAAATTAGAGAATTAACTGCTTCCATAACCGAATAGGATGTCTTTGCATGGAGAACAGTACTTTACTTTGCGATGGGGCCAAAATTTCCGTGGCTTGCCGCAGCTTGATCGCCAACAGCCCGGTGCTGAAAGGCAAGATGCTGGATTGTTCCTGCAAGGGGACTTGCATCGAACTGGATCAGAAGATTCAGGACGGCAGCATTGTGATGATCAAGGCCACCGTTCGCAACCTGGAAGAGAATCCGCCGATACTGCCCGAAGGGTTTCGATCGTTCGCCCTGGCCGAAGTCAAATGGTCGAAACCGCTGGAGGGTCAAGGTCATCACAATTACGCCATCGGCTTGAGGTACCTGCCCAACTGATGTCCCTCCCCGAGTTTCCCGTCGTGCCTTCCCGCCGGCATGGCGGGAAACTCTCCCCCCTTTATGGCGTCTCTTCCTTGGGGCGTACTTCTTCCGAAGTTTCGACCACCAGTTCGGACACCCGCTGAAAGCCCCTGGGCAGCTTTTTGCCGCGCTTGCCGCGTTCGGCGATGAATTCGCGCACGACATTGAAGGTCATGCTAAAGCTGCGCTTGCCGGCCAGCACCGTCAACTTATGCTGGGGGGTCACGATTCGCAGCAGGGCCAGGGCGTCCTCGCCGGCCTTCAGATCCTTGGTCAGCACGTTGATGATTTTATTGCCCTTGCCCCGGGGCAGGTGCGGCAGTTCGCCCAGGGGAAAGACCAGCATGCGGCCCTGCAGGGTCACGGCCACCAGGTGCGGATCTTCGGCGGTCGGATCGATGGCCATGGGCGTCAGCGGCAGGGCGCCGTCGGGCAGGCTCAAAAAAGCTTTGCCCTTGGTGTTGCGCGTGTGCATCTGCGCAAGCTCGGTGAGGAAGCCGTAACCGGCCGTGCTGGCGATGAGCAAGGGCTGCTCGGGCTCACCCATGGTCACCGAGAGGACGCGCGCCTGGCCCTCGATGGAAAACGATCCGGTCAAGGGCACGCCGTAGCTGCGCGCCGTGGGAAATTCGTTGGGATCGGCGGCATAGGTGCGGCCGTTGGAATCCATGAACGTCGCCGGCTGGTTGCTGCGGCCCAGGGCCGCGGCCAGGAATTCGTCGCCGGCCTTGTAGAGCAGCTCGGCGGCCTGGATCTCATG
>JAKAFO010000288.1:0-3401 GCA_021819735.1 Deltaproteobacteria bacterium | reverse complement strand
CACAAATGGGACATCAGGTCGTCCACGTCCACGCGGTTGGAGCGCGGGGTGATGACGATGCGCACGGGCGATTCGCTGTCGCCTTCGTCGCGCACATCGGCCACCATGGGCAGCTTCTTCTGCTGCATCTGCAGGGCGATCTGCTCGATGATCTTGGTCGGCGAGACCTGAAAGGGCAGGGCGGTGATGACGATGTCGTTCTCTTCGCGTTGCCAGACGCCGCGCATGCGGATCGAGCCGAACCCGCCGCGGTAGATCTCCACGATGTCGCGCGGGGGGGTGATGATCTCGGCGCCGGTGGGATAGTCCGGCCCCTGGATGTATTCGCACAGTTCTTCCACGGTGGCTTCGGGGTTGTCCAGCAGATGCACGCAGGCGCCCACTACTTCGGTGATGTTGTGGGGCGGGATGTTGGTGGCCATGCCCACGGCGATGCCGCTGGCGCCGTTGAGCAGCACGTTGGGCAGGCGCGCCGGCATGAACAGCGGCTCTTGCAACGTGCCGTCGAAGTTGGGGCCCCACTGCACGGTGCCCATGCCCAGCTCGGAGAGCAGCAGTTCGGCATAGGGCGACAGGCGCGCCTCGGTGTAGCGCATGGCCGCGAAGGATTTGGGATCGTCCACCGTGCCCCAGTTGCCCTGGCCTTCGACCAGCGGGTAGCGGTAGGAAAAGGATTGGGCCATGAGCACCATGGCCTCGTAACAGGCCGTGTCGCCGTGGGGATGGAACTTGCCGAGCACGTCGCCGATCGTTCGGGCCGCCTTCTTGAACTTGGCCGGCGCGCTCAACCCCAGCTCGGACATGGCGTAGAGAATGCGCCGGTGCACCGGTTTGAGGCCGTCGCCGATGAACGGCAGGGCGCGGTCCATGATGACGTACATGGCATAATTGAGATAGGACTGCTCGCTGAAGACGTGGATGGGCAACGTTTCGGTCAGGGTGGTGTTCTCGGCCATGGATCTCTTCCTTTATCTGGTAACTTTGGCGATTTACACTTCTTCGGCCAGGTTGCCTTTGGCTTCCAGCCAGGCCTTGCGCTGGTCGATGCTCTTCTTGCCCAGCAGCATGGTCATCATGGCCTCGATGCCTTCGGCATCCTGGCCCGTGCTTTCCAGGCATACCAGGCGCCGCGTGTCCGGGGCCATGGCCGTCTCGCGCAACTGGTCGGGGTTCATCTCCCCCAGGCCCTTGAAGCGCTGGATGATGGGTTTGGCGCGGCCGTCGGCATACTTCTTGACGATCCCATTCTTCTCGTACTCGTCCAGGGCGTAGAAGATCTTCTTGCCGATGTCGATGCGGTACAGGGGCGGCAGGGCCACGAAGATGTGCCCGGCATCCACCAACGGTTTGAAGTGCTTCAGGAAGAGCGCGCAGAGCAGGGTGGCGATGTGCTGGCCGTCGGAGTCGGCGTCGGCCAGGATGCAGATTTTGTGATAACGCAGGCCGCTGATGTCGCCGCTGCCGGGCTCGACTCCCAGGGCCACGGCGATGTCGTGGATCTCGTTGGACCCCAGCACCGTGTCGCTGCTGTCGTCCCAGGTATTTTTGATCTTGCCGCGCAGGGGCATGATGGCCTGGAACTGCCGGTTGCGGGCCTGCTTGGCCGAGCCGCCGGCCGAATCGCCCTCGACCAGGTAGAGTTCGCCCTGGACCGGATCGCCCGAAATGCAGTCGGCCAGCTTGCCGGGCAGCACCGGGCCGCCCGTGGCGCGCTTGCGCGTGACCTTCTTGGAGGCATCCAGGCGCCGGCGGGCCTTTTCGATGGCCAGTTCGGCGAGCTGCTGGCCGATCTCCACGTGCTGGTTCAGAAAGAGGCTGAAGCTGTCCTTGAGCACGTTGGCAACGAAATCGGCATGGCGCGAGGCCAGGCGCTCCTTGGTCTGGCCGGCGAAGTGCGGCTCCTGGAGCTTGACCGAGAGCACGTAGGCGCAGTTGTCCCACACATCTTCGGGGCCGATCTTGATGCCGCGCGGCAGCAGCTTGTGGATGTCGCAGAATTCGCGCAGGGCCGCCAGCAAGCCGGCGCGAAAGCCGTTGACGTGGGTGCCGCCCTGGGTGGTGGGAATCAGGTTGCAGTAGCTTTCGGCCAGGCCCGGGCCGGGCTCGGGCAGCCAGACGGCGGCCCAGGCCACTTGCTCCTGGGCGCCTTCGTAGTTGCCGGTAAAGGGCGGGTTGGGGATAAAAAGGGCCTCGCCGAGCCCCTGGACCAGGTATTCGTTCAGGCCGCTTTCGAAGCGCCAGCTCACGGTTTCGCCGGTGTTGCGGTCCTCGAAGCTGACGAACAGGCCCGGGCAGAGCACGGCCTTGGCGCGCAGGACGTGCTTGATGCGCGAGACCGAGAAGGTGATGTTGTCGAAGTACTGGGGGGCGGGCCAGAAGCGGATGGCGCTGCCGGTGGCTTTTTGGCCGACCTTGCCGATGACGGTGAGGGGTTGGACTTTTTCGCCGTGTTCGAAGGCCATGCTGTAGAGCTGGCCGTCGCGTTTGATTTCGACTTCCAGGCGCTTGGAGAGGGCGTTGACCACCGAGACGCCGACGCCGTGCAGGCCGCCGGAAAAGCGGTAGTCCTTGTGGGAGAATTTGGCGCCGGCGTGCAGCTTGGTCATGATCACTTCGACGCCCGAGATTTTTTCGGTGGGGTGTTGGTCCACGGGGATGCCGCGGCCGTTATCGGTGACCTGCAGCGAGCCGTCGGTGTGCAGGATCACTTCGATGCGGTCGGCGTAGCCGGCGATGGCCTCGTCGGCGGCGTTGTCGATGACCTCCTGGGCCATGTGGGTGGGCCGCTGGGTGTCGGTGTACATGGCCGGCCGGCGCTTGACCGGCTCCAGGCCTTCTAAGACCTCGACGGAGGCGGCGGTGTAGTCGGATTTATTTTTGGGGTTGAATAGGTTGCCGTTTTTCATGCTTGTTGTTGTAACTCCTGTGGGGTCGCATTTTTTGTCGAGATCAGCTCGCCGGCGCCTGCGGCAACCGGCTTGCGCCACCCGCCATTTATGGGGATGCTCGAATGCGCTCCGGGCGCCCTGGAAACTCCCCCCGCCTTCGCGGGGGTCAGACAGTCCAGGGCGCACCTTCCTCCGCGCATTCGAGCATCCCTTGGGGTTGATGGCGGACGTGTCCCAAGCCGGCCGCCCCAGGCGCCTACCTCCGTGCTAAATACGCGTCCGGTCAACGGGTGCATCCGGCCGGTCGGAGGGGACGCTGTATAGCATAATCCGGGCGTAATGTCCGGCAAGCTTTTTGAGCCGCCGGTGCATTATCCCTGGAATAGATCCTGGTAGCTCTTGCGCATGTCGCGCTTGAGGATCTTGCCCGTGGGGGTCTTGGGCAGGGCCGCGACGAAGACCACGCGCTTGGGCACCTTGAAGGGGGCCAGCTCCTTCTGGCACAGGGCCAGG
>JAKAFO010000287.1 GCA_021819735.1 Deltaproteobacteria bacterium | reverse complement strand
CTGTCCGCCCTCACGCCGCCGGTGGCGCTGGCCGCCTTCGCCGCCGCGGCCATCGCCGGCGAAAAGCCCTGGCCCGTGGGTTTCCAATCCATGCGCTTCGCCATTGCCGGCTTCATCATCCCCTACATGTTCATCTATGGCCCGGCCATTTTGCTGGAGGGCAGCGCCTGGGAGATCGGCCTGGCCGTCGTCACCGGCCTGCTGGGCACCCTGGCCCTGGCGGCCGGCGCCCAGGGATGGCTGTTGCAGCGGCTGTCGTGGCTTCAGCGCGCCGTAATGCTCGTGGCGGCCCTGGCCCTGATCAAGCCGGGCTGGATCACCGACCTGATCGGCTTCGGGATTCTGTTGGCCATCGGCCTGATGCAGTTCCTCGCGCTGCGCAAGATACGGATCGCCTCGGCGTGATTCTTGTTTTCCACGGCCTGTTAAGTACCTTTGATTTCTGCCGATAAATGCCGTATGGGATAGAGCCGAATCGGCCGGAAGACCCGTCTGGGGATTTCCGGCCGGCGGTTTTCCTCAACGCATGCACGGCCCGGCAAAGATGCAACCTTCGGTTCTCAAAGCGGATGTCCAGACATTGAAGATCCTGCTGCTGGCGGCGGACGATCCCCATGGGGCGTGCGTCCGGCAGGCGCTCGACACCCGGCCGAATCCTCGTTGTGCTGTGACCCAAACGGATCGGCAGGACTCCGGGTTGGCGCTCCTGGCCGCCGCGGCCTTCGATGCCATTCTCGTGGATCTCTGCCTGCCCGATCTCGCCGGCTTGGAGGCCTTGACCCGCATCCAGGCGGCCGCGCCCGAAACCCCCATCATCGGTTTGTGCGACGCCGACCACGCTTCCGTGATTCCCCAGGCCGCGGCCCAGGGGGCCATGGGCTTTGCTTTCAAGGCGCCTTTCGATGCGGCGCAACTGTTTCGCACCCTCCGGTATGTCATCGCCCACAAGGCCGAGGAAACGGCGCTGCGCCAAAGCGAGGCGCATTTCCACGACATCGTCGAGAACATGTCCGAGTCCTACTACGAACTCGATTTCAATGGGTATATGACCTATGTGAACAAACACATGTGCGCCAAAACCGGTTGGACCCTCGAAGAGTTCAGGGCCAACCCCACCCAGGATTTTGTCGCGCCGGAAGAGCGCGAGCGCATGTATAAGCTTTACACGGAGGTTTATAAAACCGGAACGCCCACAAAGCTCACCGACTGGCGGGCCATGGATCGGGATGGAAAATTCTACGATATCGAAACCTCCATCGCCCTGATCCGCGACACGGCCGGCAACCCCATCGCCTTCAGCGGCATTTCCCGGGAGGTCACGGACCAGGTCGCGGCCCTGAAGGCCCTGGAGCAGAGCAAGGAAAAGCACCGCAACATTCTCGAAAACATCCAGGACGCCTACTTCGAAGTCGATTGGCGCGGGCGCATGACCTTCTTCAATGCGGCCATGGGGAGCATCTCCGGTTACACGAACGAAGAACTCATGGCCATGGACATCCGCGATTACATGGATGCGGCCAACGCCGATCTCGTCGAGCAGGCCTACCGGCGCATCTACCAAACCGGCGAGCCCAACCGCTCCCTGCAGTACGAGATCGTCACCAAGAGCGGCGAACGCCGCTTCATCGAGAGTGCCATCAGCCTGCGGCGCGATGAAACCGGCCGCCCGGACGGCTACCGGGCCATCGCCCGGGACATCACCTACCGCAAGGAGGCCGAGCTGGAACTGGCTTGGGCCAAGGAGCGCGCCGAGGCGGCCACCCGGGCCAAGAGCGAGTTTCTGGCCAACATGAGCCACGAGATCCGAACGCCCATGAACGGCATCATCGGCATGTACAGCCTGCTGCAGGGCACGCCGCTGACCGCCGAACAGTCCGACTTCGTGGAGACGGGCAAGCGCAGCGCCGAGAACCTGCTCGGCATCATCAACGACATCCTGGACCTGTCCAAAATGGAGGCCGGCAAGCAGGACATCGAAACCCTGGATTTCGATCTGCGCGACACCATCGACGACCTGGTGACGGCCCCGGCCCGGATGGCCCAGGAAAAGGGCCTGGAGCTGATTTACAGCATCCACCCGGACGTGCCATCCTTGCTGCGGGGCGACCCGGCGCGCCTGCGCCAGACGATCCTGAATCTGCTGCTCAATGCCATCAAATTCACGCCCGAAGGGGAAGTATCGCTTTTCATCGCCCTGGAAAAAGAGACCGACGGCCAGGTGACGATCCGCTTCACGGTCAACGACACCGGCATCGGCATCTCCAAGGCCGACCAGGCGCGCCTGTTCCGCTCGTTCCACCAGGTGGACGCCTCTTCCACCCGCAAGTACGGCGGCGCCGGCTTGGGCCTGGCTATCGCCAGCAAGTTGACCGAGCTGATGGGCGGCCGCATGGGCGTCAAGAGCAAGCCGGGTCGCGGCGCGACCTTCTGGTTCACGGCAGCCTTCGAAAAGGGCGGCCCGGCCGAAAACCAATCCTTGATCGTTCCCGAAGAGATCCGCAAAAAGCGGATTCTGATCGTGGACGACAACAAAACCAACCTGGATATTATCGAGGGCTATCTCAAGTTGTGGGGCTGCACCTGCGATCGCGCCACGGGCGGCGAACTGGCCCTGACCTTGATGCACGCCGTGGCCAAGGCCGGCGCCCCTTATGACCTGGTCATCTCGGACATGCTCATGCCCGAAATCGATGGGGCCGAACTGGGGCGCAGGATCAAGGCCGACGCCACGCTGCAACACAGCATCCTGGTCATGCTGACCTCCCAGGGGATGCGGGGCGATGCCGCCGAAATGAAGCGCGTGGGATACGCCGCCTACCTGACCAAGCCGGTGCGCCCCTCGCTGCTCTTCGACTGCCTGCTGACGGTGCTCAGCCGCGGCAACGGCACGGCCGCGGAGCCCCAAAACAGCCCCCCCCTGGTAACCAACCACAGCCTCTCGGCCTGGCGGCGGCACCAACTGCGCATCCTGCTGGCCGAAGACAACCCCATCAATCAGAAGCTGACCCAGCATCTGCTCCAACGCTTCGGCTTTACGGCCGATACGGTGGCCGACGGCCAGGCGGCGGTGGCGGCCCTGAGCGCCGCGCCCTACGACCTGGTGCTCATGGATATCGAAATGCCGACCATGGATGGGTTGACCGCCACCCGGATCATTCGGGACCCCGGTTCCCCGGTTTTGAACCACGCCGTGCCCATCGTCGCCATGACCGCCGGGGCCAATCCCGTGGACAGCCAATCCCGCCAAGCGGCCGGCATGGATGGCTACATCGCCAAACCCATCGTGCCCGAGGAGTTGCTGCGGGTCATCGAGAAACTGGCCAACGGCAAGAGGGGAGAGTTTTCCAAGCCATGAGCGACATCTCCCAGGGCCATGCTTTGAAAATCCTGCTGGTGGCGGCTGCCGACCGGGCCGGCCGCGCCGAAGCCGCCTGGACGGCGGCCTGCCCGGATTTCGGGCGCATACGCAAGGCCCACACCCTGGCCGAAGGCCTGCAAATGGCGGCCAGCCGGCCCTGGGATGTCATCTTGCTGGATCAAGGGCTGCCGGACGGCGCCGGCCCGGGTGCCCTTGAAAGCCTGCGCCGGGCCGGGCCGCGGATTCCCATCGTGCTGCTGGGAGATGGCGCCGACCTTGTCGATGGGCGTCAAGCCGCCGCGCAAGGCGCATTCGGCGCTTTTGCCTGGGACACGCTCAACCCCTGGGAGTTGTGGGCCGCGCTGCACGCGGCGGTGCAAAGCAATCGCAGGACCCTGGCCATCCGCCAGAGCGAAGTCAAATTCCGCACCATCATCGAAACCCTCGAAGACGCCTATTGCGAGCTGGACGTCGACGGCCGCTACACGTACGTCAACGACGCCCAGTGCGCGCAACTGCAGCGCCCGCGCGAAGCGATCGTCGGCAGTCCCTGGTTGCGCTCCTTCGCCCCCGAAAGTGCGGCCCGATTCGGCCAATCCTTAGAGGAGCTCCGCATCTTCGGGTCCGAACAATACATGATTCCGGGCGTGGTGCTGCGTGCGGACGGCAGCGCGCTCTTCGTGGAACTGTCCGTGATGGCGCTGCGCGACAAAACCGGCCGGCTCACCGGCTTCAGCAGCATTTCCCGGGACGTGACCGAGAAGCGAAACGCCGAAAAGGTGCTCAAGGTCATGGAGCAGAAGTACCGCAACATTATCGCCAGCATCGAGGACGGTTACTTCGAGGTCGATCCGAGAGGCTGCTTTCTCTTCTTCAACGAGGCCCTGATCCATATTCTGGGATACCCCGAAGAGCGCTTGAAGGCGATGCGCTACCGCGACATCATGGACAACCGCAACGCCAAGAAGGTCTCCCGCGCCACCAACAAGATCCTGCACACCGGCAAGCCCCGGCGGCTGCTGCAATACCAGGTCATCAACGCCGACGGCGAACGGCGCCATATCGAAGGGTCGATCTCCCTGATTAAGGACGACAAAGGCCGAATCGTGGGATTCCGCGGCCTGGCCCGGGATATCACGGCGCGCAAGTTGGCCCAGCGCGAACTGGCCAAGGCCAAGGCCCAGGCCGAGGAGGCCACGCTGGCCAAGAGCGATTTTCTGGCCAATATGAGCCACGAAATCCGCACGCCGCTCAACGGCATCATCGGCATGTACAACTTGCTGCGAGCCACCCAGTTGACCGCCGATCAAGCCGACTTCGTGGAAACCGGCAAACGCAGCGCCGACAGCTTGCTGGCCGTGATCGACGATATCCTGGATTTTTCCAAGATCGAGGCCGGCAAGCTGGATATCGAAATCGTCGACTTCGATCTGCGCAAGACCCTCCAGGACATGACCGCCCTGCCGGCCATGCAGGCCCATGCCAAAGGCCTGGAATTCATCTACCGGGTCGATCCGGTGGTGCCCTCCTTTTTAAAGGGCGATCCCGGCCGGCTGCGCCAGATCCTCATGAACCTGACCGCCAATGCCATCAAATTCACCGGCCGGGGCGAAATCGTCCTGTCGGTGGACCTGGTGGAGCAGGCAACCGGCAAGGTCACGCTGCGGTTCGCGGTCAAGGACACGGGCATCGGCATCTCTGCCGAGGAGCAGGTGCGACTGTTCCATTCCTTTCAACAGGCCGACGTCTCGATCACGCGCAAATACGGCGGCACCGGTCTGGGGTTGGCCATCAGCAAGCGACTGGCCGAATTGATGGGCGGCCGGATGGGGGTGGAGAGCCAGGTGGGCCAGGGGGCCAATTTCTGGTTCACGGCCGATTTCGAAATTCAGCCCGAGGCGCCGGCGCGCCCCGTGGAAGTGCCCGCCTCGCTGCTGGCCAAGCGCATTTTGATCGTGGACGACAACCGCACCAATCTGCAGATCCTAGCCGCCTACCTGCGCTCCTGGGGCTGCGATTGCGACCAGACCACCGATGGCGAAGGCGCCCTGGCGCTGCTGCACGCCGTGGCCCGCACCGGGGCGCCCTACGATCTGGTCATTACCGATCTGCGCATGCCCGACATGGACGGCGCCGAGTTGGGACGGCGCATCAAGACCGACCCCGTGCTCAAGGATACGATCCTGATCATGCTCACTTCCCATGGGCTGCGCGGGGATGCCGGCCGGATGAAACACATCGGCTTTTCGGCCTACCTGACCAAACCCGTGCGGCGCTCGCACCTGTTCGAGTGTCTAAACGCCGTGATCAACGGCGATCAGTGCTACCTGCCCGAGGCCGACCGGATCGAGATCCAGGAGAACATTGTCGCCACCCCCGGCCGGCGCGGCGACACCCGCATCCTGCTGGTCGAAGACAATCCCATCAACCAGAAGGTCACCCTCTATCTGCTGAAGCGTTTCGGCTTCAGCGCCGATGCCGCGATCAACGGTCGCCAGGCCTTGGAGGCCCTGCAAAAGAGCGATTACGAGCTTGTGCTGATGGATATCCAGATGCCGGAAATGGACGGTCTGGAAGCCACCCGCATCATCCGCGATCCCGAAAGCGCGGTGCGCAACCATGCCATCCCCGTCATTGCCTTGACCGCCCATGCCATGAAGGGCGACCGCGAACAGTTCCTGGCCGCGGGCATGGACGATTATGTGCCCAAGCCCATCCAGCCCCAAATACTGCTGCAGGCCATCGAGCGCGCGCTGGGCGCCGAATCCCAGTAGAGACGCAACATCTTGCGTCTCTTACGCAACCCAGGAACCCACCACCCCCCATATCGCCGGCCATTCAAGTTCCGGCCTCTTCGGCCGATAAAATCAAAGAGGCTCCATCCAATTCCTTTTCGAGGCGGCGCGGCATGACAATGACCAAAAACGAACGGCGGCTGCGCATCCTGTTGGTCATTACAGACCCCGGGCAGGCGCGCAAGCTGGGTTGCATGCTCGCTCAAGCCGTCGATCCTGCCTATGAGGTGCGGGCTGCCGCCACCCTGCTTCAGGCCACAGATGCCCTCTCGGCCGAAGCCTTCGATGCCGTCTTGCTGAACCTGTCGTTGTCCGACAGCCAGGGCCTGGGCGCCCTGGAACCCATCCAGGCCGCCACCCGCGCACCCATCCTCGTCCTGGAGA
>JAKAFO010000026.1 GCA_021819735.1 Deltaproteobacteria bacterium | reverse complement strand
GAGCTGCCGATAAGGGGCCGGGTGGATCTGGAGGGCCAGGCCCGCGCCCGGCTGCAACCGTTGGCCCTGACCTCGATGGCGGGCGAAATCCGCCTTTCGGCCCTGGATCTGGCCCTGGCCTCCGGCCGCGTGGTCCCGCGCCCCAGCCCCGGGGCCGAAGCGATGCCCATCGTCTTGCGCTGCAAATCCGATGACGGCCGAAGCTTTCTCTGGTCCCTGGGGCCGTTCGGCCTCCAGGGACCGGCCATGCTCCAGGTGGAGGGCGTGGAAGGCCGATTTGCTCTGGAGGCACAGGGGTGGCACGCCGAAGCTCTGGCACGCGCAGTACTGCCGGTTCAAGCGTATGCGCCCGCGCCCGCTGCTACCTTTTCCTTGATCCAACCCTTGGCCCTCGACCTGTCGCTTTCGGGCCGCCAAGCGAAGGGCCGGGGGTTCCAATGGGAAGTGCGCTCACCGGAAGTCATGGCCGAAACCGAAAATCGGTTCTGCCTGCGACAGGGCGCGTGGCAGGTGGAGAGCCCGCCGCCGCGCATCGAGGCAGCCGGCGAAGTCAAGCCGGAGGGCATGACCGGCCGCTTTCAAGTGAGCATTGCCGAACTCTCCGCGCAGCACCCCTCGGTCACCCTAAAGCTGCCGCTCGTAACGCTGGACGGAACGTTCCAAAATTCTCCCGAACAGGCCGCAAGCCCCACCGCGGATCTCGCCGGCTCCCCCGGGAGCATCAGCGCGGAATTGGCGATCGCCGATGGTCACGCGCATTACGCCGCCCAGGATGTGCAGGTGCGCCAAATAGCTCTGCGACTGCCCGTGCGCTATCCCTTCACGCCCCAGGCGCCGGCGGGCGATCTATCCGTGGGCCAAATGCTGTGGCAATCCCGCGCCCTGGGAACCCTGCAGGGCAAGGTCGGCCTGTGCGCGGCCGGCTTCTGGGCCGAGCTGCGGCATGCCAATCGACTCGTTCCGGGGATGAGCGTGCGCCTGCGCGCCGAAGTGGGCAGCGACGGGGCCTTTGCGAGCCTTTCGATCCCGGCGTTTACCCCCGCCGCGGCCGTGGATCTAGGAAATTTCATGCCGGCCGCCGAAGGTCTTCTCTTCCAAGGCAGGCTGGAGGCCCAGGCCGAGGCGCACGTCAAGGCAGATGCCATCCAAAGCCTTGGCCGGATTCGCGTGGATCAGGGCAGCCTGCGCCATGCTTCCATGAAATTGGATTTGGAAGGCATTGCCTGTGTCTTGGACCTGGAAGATCTGATCCGCCTGCGCAGCCGGCCCCGGCAGCAGTTGCTGGTGGCCAACCTCTCCATGGGCAAACTCAAGGCCCAGGCGCTCAGCATCGATTTTCAGTTGGAATCCGACACGACCCTTTTCATCGAAAAGGCCGGCATCCAGTGGTGCAAGGGAAGCATGCAGACCCAGGCTTTCCGCCTCATGCCCGGAAAGAACGAAGTCGAAGTCACCGTGTATGGCGACCGGCTCAACCTGGCCATGCTGCTGGATCAGCTCGGGGTTGCCCAGGGCAGCGGGGAGGGTGCCGTCAACGGCCGTATCCCCCTGCTTTGGAAGAATGGAGAACTGCGTTTCGATAACGGCTTTCTCTACTCAACGCCCGGACAGACCGGTACCATCAGGCTCAGCGGCACTCAGACCTTGCTCGAAGGCCTGGCGTCCGGCACCCCCCAGTACACCCAGTTGGATATTGCCAGCGAAGCCTTGAAAGACTATAGCTACAACTGGGCCCGGGTGGATCTGCGCAGTGAAGCCGACCTCTTGCTGGTGAGCCTGAAGCTCAACGGCAAGCCCAACCGCCTGCTGCCGTTTGCTTACGATCCGCAATCGGGCGCGTTCGAACGCTTCAGCGGCGAGGGCCAGGCCGAATTTCTAGGGATCAACATCGATCTGAATTTCAAAACGCCTTTGCGCGAGATCTTGCATTACCGGCAAATGATGGCACCGAAGCACAAATAGGGATTCCCATCCCAACCTTTTTATGAAGGAGCCGCGCATGAAGAAAAGAATTCCATGGATCATGCTGATGGCAGCACTCACGGGACTGCTTTCAAGCTGCCAGACCCAGCACAAGGTGGAAAGTGTGCATCGGGTTGAAGTGGCGCCCATGCACATCACCATCGATGTCAATGTTCGGGTGGATCGCGCCTTGGACGATTTTTTCGACGATCTGGACCAGGCCGAGGAAAAAATCCAGCCCAAAGGCAATTAGAAGCAAATAAGCGGCCCCAGGCAGCCGCAGATTAAAGGAGTGACACCCATGCATGCAAGAGCAAAGCAAATCATACTCACCGTGTTGTTCATAGTGACCGCGGTCACCTTGGCGGGCACCGGCTGGTCCGAGGACGTTAAGGCGCGCATGCGCGAGCGCCTGCCGATTCTGGTCGACCTGAAGGCCCGGGGAGTGGTGGGCGAAAACAATCAAGGCTTCCTGGAGCTGCTCAAGGGGCAGACCGAAAAGCAGAATGTGGTGGCCGCCGAAAACCAGGACCGCAAGACCATCTATGCCCAGATCGCACAGCAAACCGGCACGGACATCCAGGTGGTCGGTCAGCGCCGGGCCATCCAGATTGCCGAAAAGGCTGCGCCGGGCGAATGGCTCCAGGACGGCTCGGGAAAATGGCGCCAGAAGTAATACGGCCAAAAAGAGAGGCAACGCCCCATGAGTAGACGTTGCCTCTTTATCTTTACCTATCTGCTTTTAACCGCGCCGCCGTAATTTTAACCTGACCCCAATCGATCCTTTTCAGGGCCTGCCTTTACTTCGGTGAAGGGTCGCTTGGTTGTTGGCCCTGCGGGTTAGTTAACGGCGTCTTTGAGCGCTTTGCCAGCGATAAATTTGGGTACCTTGCGGGCCGGGATGTTGATGGAAGCGCCGCTCTGGGGATTTCGGCCGGTGCGGGCCTTACGTTCGCTCACCTTGAAGCTGCCGAAACCGGCGATTTGAACCGTGTCACTATCGGCCATGGCTTTGGTAATCGCATCCAGCACGCAATCGACCGCTTCCTTGGCCATCTTTTGAGTACCCACCACCGTGGCGACTTTAGCAATCAGATCGGTTTTGTTCATCGATGTTCCTCCTTCTTTGGTACGTGCGTTTGGGTGTTCTTGAGGGCAATGGTCGAATCCGCAATCGGCCATGCCGTTTAGGGCGCACACCGCTTTTCAAAGGGGCGTGCAAACCATTTCAGTGGCAAGATAAGGCGCCCCTCATGGACCAGGGCGATAGGCAAAGCGAGTAAACCATAACCGGGCCGTTCAAAATATACAAGCCCAAAACTTTTGCCGAAACCTTTAAAAATGGGACCAATTGGCCCGTACTGCCGGCAGCGTGGCGCCCTGCTTTGAAAAAATTGCTTTGCGTCTTGGGCATTTAAGCGGACAAGCCGGGAGGCCGGGCAGCAAGCAGACACCTAAATCGTTCTATACCGGCCCATTTCCCTTTTGACAGCGGCAGATTTTCCAACTATAGGCGCATATCGTCGTTTTCTAGGCATCAGGGCACATCTTCATGGGAGTACTGGCGCAGATCCCTGCCGCCAAGGTTCGATCCACTCCATGGAAAAGGTGATGACGGCTCTCAGCCAACACTTGGATAAATTGAGTCGTGCATGGCTCGCGCAAGGGCTTCCCTCGCGGGAGCAGGTTGTTCGCAGCGGCCGGGAACTGATCCGCTGGAAGCAAGAGAGCGGCAGCCAGGGCCTCTGGTCCGTAAGTCCGCGCCTGCTGACCGCCACGCTGGATGACGGCATCGGCCAAGGGATCGAGATCATCCACCTGTTTGCCGAGGTGATGGGCATGCGGATCATGCCATTGGGGTTGGTTCGACCGGCCGAAGCCATCGTGGCCGCTTGCCTTGAGCACCGCCCCGAATATGTGGGGCTGACGGTCCTGCAACTCGATTCCGAGGAAGAACTGGCACGCGTGGGACATCGCCTGCCGGCCGGCACGTGCCTGATCGCGGGCGGACCGGCCTTTCGCCATGACCCGGATATGGCCCACCGATGCGGTGTGCATTATGTCGCCGCGAATGTGGCCTATTTTATAGAGTATGTATTGAAAAGGGCTGTTCCGCAGGGGGATGAGGAAATAACCGCTACCTGAATTGAACGTCGTCTGCATTCCGTTATTTTCCGCCACCATGAGTCCGATCCACCCCGAGTTAAGGTTCCATACCGAAACGCGATAATCCGTTTGAACCATCGAAACGGTGATTAATAACCGCGAGCCGGTTCTGCCGGCACGGAACGTGGGATATCTGCATGGTCAAGGAACTTCGCCGCACCGGACAGTCCGAACGCACGGCCGCAGGCCGCAGGGGCCACCTCGAACAGGAGCGCATCAACCTGCTTCACAAACAATCCTGGGTCGGTATCCTGGCATCGGTCGTCAACGCTTTTCTGCTGGCCTATTTGCTGCGCGCTCAGATCGCTCCGGAGCTGCTGGCCGCATGGCTGGCGGCGGTGATCCTGCTTTCGACCGCCCGGGCGCTGTTGGTATACTACTTTCCCCGCCATCGATTTTCCTTCGACGGTGCGCGGCGCTGGGCGCACTGGAACATCGCGTCCCTGGCGATCTCCGGCATCTTGTGGGGCGCCGGCGCCTGGCTGCTCTTTCCGATCCACTCCGTGCTGCATCAGGTATTTCTCATCGTGGTGCTTTACGGCATGGTGGCCGGTGCGGCCATGGCTTTTGCCGCCATGCTGCGGGCTTTTTTCGCTTATTCGATTCCGACCACACTGGCGCTGTGCCTGCGCCTGCTCACCCTTCCGGATGCGGGGGAGGTGCATTATTTCATCAGCCTGATCTCCCTGCTTTTCTGGGGCTTGACCTTTCTGGTTGCCGGCAACTATCGCCGGACCCGCCTGAAGCTGCTGCAAATGAAAGAGCATCTGGCCGATCGCGTCATCCAGCGCACCGCCGAGCTGGAAAAGACCAATACCCGGCTCAAGGCTGAAAATCGCCACCGCATCCGCATGGAAGAACAGTTGCGCCAGGAGCGGGATCGCCTGGAGACCATCACCGGCAACATCGGCGCCGGCCTGGCCGTTATTTCCCTCGATTACAAGATCCTGTGGGCCAACCGGGTTCTAAAAGCGATCTTCGGGGAAGTGGAAGGCCGCTCGTGTTTCGACACTGTCTATAAGGATATCGCGCCGGAAAGCTGCAACGCCCGCCAGGTGCTTGCCGATGGATACGAAAAGGCCATCCAGGAGCACGCCGGCCATGACGCCCAAGGCAATCCCATCTGGTCCCAGACCATCACCACGCCCATTCGGGACGGCGGCGGACGGGTCACGGCAGCCTTGGAGCTGGTGCTGCCGATCACCGACCTGAAGAAAGCCCAGGAGGAGAAACAGTCGGCGGCCTTGCAACTGGAAGAGGCGCGCAAATTGGAGGCGGTGGCCACGTTGGCCGGCGGCATGGCCCATCAGTTCAACAACGCGCTGGCGGTCATCATGGGCAATGCCGAACTGCTGCGGTATGAAGGCAATCAGACCGAGCGCATTCTGCGGTTCGTCGATCCCATCCTGCAAGCCGCGACCCAAATGACCAAAATGACAGGCCAACTGCTGGCCTATGCCAAAGGCGGCAAATACAAAGCCAAACCGACCCCTTTGCACGCTTTTGTAGCGGAGACGCTGGCGCTGCTGGAGCACACCATCCCGGCCAACGTCTCGGTGGCCTCGGCCCTGGCCTGCGGCCAACCGTTTGTCAAAATGGATGTCACCCAAATGCAAATGGTGCTTTCGGCCATCATGGCCAATGCCGTGGAAGCCCTGACCCAGGGCGGGCGCATTCTGGTCGCCTGCCGCCCCCACACCATCGACGCGTCCCAAAGCGCTTTCTATGGCGGAGTGGTACCGGGCGCTTACGTGGCCCTTTCCATCAGCGATGAAGGCATCGGCATGGACGCCCAGACGTTGCAGCGGATCTTCGAGCCCTTTTTCACCACCAAGTTCCAGGGCCGGGGCCTGGGGATGGCGGCCGTATACGGCATCGTGCGCAACCATGGCGGCCATGTGGCCATTGCGTCACAGCCCGGGCAGGGCACCCAGGTGACCCTCTATCTACCGGAAACGGAGGCGCCGCGGACCGCCGCGGCCGTAAAACCGCAAGCGCCGCCCAAAGCCAACGGGACGGTGCTGTTGGTCGAAGACGAGCCGTTGGTTTTAGAAGTGAACGAGCGCATTTTAAAACGCCTGGGCTACCAAGTCGTCACGGCCTGCAACGGCCGGGAAGCCCTGGACCACCTCGGCAACAGCCGCACCGCCATCGACGCCGTCTTGTTGGACATCAAACTGCCGGACATGGATGGCGCCGCGCTCTATCCCGCCAGCCGGGAGCGACGCCCGGACGCCAAGGTGATCGTTTGCAGCGGGTATGCCCTGGACGGCCCCACCCAAGCCTTGATGGATGCCGGCGCCGACGGTTTCCTTCAAAAGCCTTTTTCGCTGGATGACCTGGCCCGGAAACTTAGTGCGGTGCTGCCGCGGCAATAGGATCGTCGCTTTTGGCGTGCTCGCCGAATCCAACTCAGATTAGAAGCCATTTCAAAACAGGATTGGACACCTTGGCCCAACGCCGGATTTGGGCCTGAGGGGAGGTTTTGAAATGGCTTCTAAGGAATTTGCTTAAAATACATGGCCACGCCCGGCGAGGCGGCCTGACGCTCGGCGTACTCGGGCCGGCGGCACGGCTCGAACCCCAGGGTTTGGTACAAATGCTCCAGGTTGGGATTCTTGGTCAGGGAGATAAAGTGGGTGAAGCCTTGCTTGCGCATGGTCTCCATGAAGGCCTGGACCGTGAATACGCCCACCCGCTGGTTGCGGAATTTGGTGGAGATGGCCAGGGCGGCGATCTCCACCGTGCGTGCATCGATGCTCTTTTTTTCCACGCACCCCACCACGATGTCGTCGATCAGGGTGACGAAAAACTGGTTGCGCTTCTCCATCAGGTAGGCCTGGGTTCGCGGTTTGAGGAACCCTTCGGCCTTGTAAAGATTGAGAATGCCCTCGATGATGCGCACATCGTTCTCGCTGGAGACCTGTTGGAAGCGCTCCACGAAGTTGTTGGCGATAAGGGTGCCGAAACCTTCGATGGTGAACAGTTCGTATTTGATGGCATCCTTGCCGGCCTGCAAGATGTGCACGCGGTCGTAATAGCCGCTGTCGATGCGTGCGCAAATGCGCTCCATCACGCCCTTGAAATTGGTGTTGGCGATCAGATCGCCCCAGGCGCCGATGCTCTGGCGCACATACTGGGTGGTGACGGCGTTGATCTTCTGGCCGAGTTGATCGATGAGGGCTTTGCGCTCCAGAAAGATCAGCTTGTGAACCTTTTCCTCATGATCGAGCACGAAGGTGTAAAAGTCCACGTCCGGCTGCACGCGTACGATGCGCGTTTCGGGCAGCCGCTCGGTGAGCAGCCGGAAATATTTCTGATTGGCGAAGCGGTTGGCGATGTTGTGGTAGAGGGCGGTCTTGATTTTAAGCCGATTGAGCAGCTTGATATCGTCGATCACGGCCTTGAAGTTGTCGCGCAGGATCCCCTCGCGGCATGCGATGCAAACCGTTTTGCCCGTGAGCGCGCGGGTATACTCTTCGATAAAGAGCCGTGGCATCGCTGTTCCTGCATAACCCCTTTAGTGGACGATGGGACCATAAAACGAAGCCGGCAGCCCAGCCGCCGGCAACAGGCCGCAAATAGCACAAAAAGGACTGGCATTGCAAGGCGTTACATCGAACCGGCGCAGATTGCGCCCAAAGCCCTCGACTCGCGAACGATATCCGCGTGTTAACGATAGACGCGCAACAGTTCAGCCAGGTCCAGGTTGAACTGCTGAAGCTCGCGCAAGATCGGCGCCAGGGCCGCCGTGCCGGTCGGATGCGGGCCGCAAGCGCAGCCCGCCCCGTCACCTCCAGGTGTGGATGAGGCCATTGGCGGATTGCTGGTGGCCTTTGATTCCGTACTTGCCATGACGGTTCGGCTATTTATCTTTGCAACCATCGTTAACATCCGTAATTGGAGCAATATGACGACATTAAAGCAAGGCGGCTCGATCCGCAATCGTTTAATGGAATATGCCGCACGGCTGCGATTCCCCAAACTGGTGCTGTTGACGGCCATCTTGTTTGGCATCGATCTGCTCGTGCCGGACGTTATCCCTTTTGCCGATGAGATCCTGCTCGGATTGACCACCATGATTCTGAGTTCGATCAAGAACAAAAGGATACCGCCCAAACCCTGATCCGGTCGCGATATTTCGGCGGGCGGGCGGCTTTACACGCGCCCGTCGATGGGCTATAGGCCCATAAGCTGAGATTAATCATCTAAACCAAAGGCCCAGCGCTGACGGCGCCCTCCCCTTCACCCATCAGCCTTCAGCCGAATCCAGCGCCCAGAAAGGTTCATCCATGGCAGACAGAAAACGCATCCTCATCGTCGGCGGCGTGGCCGGTGGCGCTTCTTGCGCGGCCCGGGCCCGGCGCCTGTCCGAATCGGCCGATATCGTCATCTTCGACCGCGGGCCGTATGTCTCGTTCGCCAACTGCGGCCTGCCCTACTACGTGGGCAATGTCATCAAAAAAGAGGAAGATCTGCTGGTCGCCACCCCCGATCTGTTCCGCCAGCGCTTCAACATCGACGTGCGCCTGCGCAGCAACGTCAAGTCCATCGATTGCGCCAATCGCCGCATCCAGGTCAACGACCTGGAACGGGGCACCACGTATACCGAAGATTATGACGCCCTGGTGCTCTCCCCCGGCGCGCGGCCCATCCGGCCCGAGCTGCCGGGTATCGACCTGCCCGGCATCTTCTCCCTGCGCACCATTCCCGACAGCCGCGAGATCGTGCAGTGGATCGAACAGTACCAGGCGCGCCAGGCGGTGGTGGTGGGCGGCGGCTACATCGGCATGGAGATGACCGAAAACCTGCATGCCCGCGGCATCCAGGTGACCGTGGTGGAACGGCTGCCCCAGGTGATGCCCCTGCTCGACCCGGAGATGGTGGCCCCCATCCACGACACCCTGATCAAGCACGGCATCGACCTTTATTTGAACAACGGCGTGGCGCGTTTCGAAAAAGGCGAGGGCCACCGCCTGCGGGTGACCTTGAACGATGGCAAACACGTCGAAACCGATATGGTAATTTTGTGCATCGGGGTCAAGCCCCACATCAGCCTGGCCCAGAATGCCGGACTGACCATCGGCCAGGGTGGCGGCATCCAGGTGGATGCCCGCATGCGCACCAGCGACCCGTACATCTGGGCCGTGGGCGATGCCGTGGAGGTGGAAGACGTGATCACCGGCCAGCGCGGGGCCGTGCCCCTGGCCGGGCCGGCCAACCGCCAGGGCCGCATCGCCGCCGACACCATCATGGGCCGCGACAGTGCTTTCCGCGGTGTCCAGGGCACTTCGGTGGTGGGGGTACTGGATCATGTCGTGGCCTTTACCGGTGCCAGCGAAAAAACCCTCAAGCGCCTGGGCATGTGGGAGCAGATGGAAAAAGTCTACCTGCACCCCGGCCACCACGCCGGCTACTACCCCGGCGCCGAACCCATCAGCTTCAAATTGATCTTCGCCAAGTCCGACGGCCGCATCGTGGGCGCCCAGGCCGTGGGCCAGAAGGGCGTGGAAAAACGCATCGACGTGATCGCCATGGCCATCCAGAAGCAGGCCACGGTCTTCGACCTGGAAGAGACCGAGCTGTGCTACGCGCCCCAATTCGGCTCGGCCAAGGACCCCATCAACATGGCGGGCATGATCGCCGCCAATGTGCTGCGCGGCGACGTCAAGCTGGCCCACTGGGAAGAGGTGGAGCAGAGCGAGGCCTTCTTCCTGGACGTGCGCGATCCCATGGAGTTCAAACAGGACCATCTGGAGAAGGCCGTCAACATTCCCCTGGACGAACTGCGCCGCCGCATGAACGAACTGCCCAACGACCGGGAGATCTGGACCTACTGCTATGTGGGCCAGCGCGCCTACTATGCCGCCCGGGCCCTGGCCCAATATGGCTTCGAGGTCAAAAACATCAGCGGCGGGTTCAAGAGCTTTCTGCTGCACGAAGGCAACAAGTACTTATAGAAGGAGACCCCATGCCCAAAGTCATGATCCATCCGGCCACCTACACCGATGTGCGCCCCGCGGTGGAACGCGCCTTCGCGCTTTTCCCTATAGCTCTCAAGGGCAAAAAAGTACTGCTCAAACCCAATCTGCTGCGGGGATCCCGGGCCGAAGAAGGGGTGGTGACCCATCCGGCCGTGCTGCGCGCCGTGGTGGAGAAGGTCGAAAGCCTGGGGCCGGCGCAGATCGTCGTGGGCGACAACCCCGGGCTCTTCGGCTACGGCGCCAACGAGCAGTGCTTCCAGCAGACCGGCCTGATGGAGGCGGCCAAGGGCTACTATCGCAACATCGGCAACGATGGCCGCGGCATGGCCTTCAATCCGGATTTTGTGCCCCAGGTGAGCGTCTCCCAGGCCGTGCTCGACGCCGATGTGGTCATCAGCCTGCCCAAGTTCAAGACCCATGGACTGACGGTGATCACCGGCGCCATCAAAAACAGCTACGGCATGCTGCCCGGGGCCCAGAAAGCCATGATCCACAAGGCCGCCGGCAACCCTCGGCGCTTTCAGGAAGCCGTGGTGGAAGTATTTCGCCTGCGCGTGCCGGACCTCTTCATCATGGATGCCGTGGTGGGCATGGAGGGCAACGGCCCGGCTTCGCCCGACCTGCGCGACATCGGCGTGATCATGGCCGCCGACAACGCCGTGGCCATGGACGCGGTCATGGCCCACATGATGGGCTGCCCGCCGGAGCGCCTGCCGTTCCTGCAAAAGGCCAAAGCCCTGGGGTTGGGCGATTACGACCTGGCCGCAATCGAGATCGACGGCGAGCTGCGCCAGATCCCCAATTTCAAACTGCCTTCCCTGGGCGGCGAAGCCATCGCCAGCAACGCCACCATCCAAGCCTTTCTGCACAGCAAGACCGTGCTGCGGCCCAAGGTCGAGCCCGAACTGTGCACAGGCTGCGGCACCTGCGTGGCCCAGTGCCCGGCCCAGGCTCTGTCCATCCCCGAAGAGTTGCCCCAGGTGGACGCCGACAAGTGCATCGTCTGCTTTTGCTGCCAGGAGATCTGCCCGGAAAAGGCGATTACGTTGCAGTAGAAAAGCGGCCCGCCAGCTTGCGCCAGAGCGCGCGGGCCTCTTCGATTTTAAACAGCCAGGTGGCCGCGGCCATCAGCAGTAAAAAGAGCAGGGTTTGGATGGCGATCAGCACAAGCGCTCCCCACAGCGACCGGCCGCCGATCCATGCGAGCAAAAAGTGCTGGCTCGCCAGCAACACCCCGGCCACCGGCAGGGAAATCAACAGGCTCTTGAAGTAAAAACGATAGACCGCGCCGCTGCCCGTGTTGCGGCTGCGCCGGTTCCAGACCGCGTAGAGCACCCCCACCTGGGCCATGGCCGACGCCGAGATGGCCAGACCGATGCCCAGCACCCCCAGGGCTTTAAGCCCGATCCAGTAAAGCGGCAGGCTCAAAAGCACCGCCAGCGAACCGTAAACCGTCGGCAGCAACGTATTTTGCAGGGCGTAAAAACCGCGGTTGACCACGGTCTGGGCCGAAAAGGCCACGGCGCCCACGCTCATGCCAGCCAGGGCCAGGGCCGTGGCCTGGGTATCGGCAGCCGTAAAGTCCCAGCGCTGGAAGAGCACAGCCACGATCTCCCGACGCACCACGAACACCAGCAGCGACACCGGAATCACCAGGGCCAGATAGCGCAGGGTGTTGTTGAACAAGCGGTTCATCTCGTCCAAACGCTTTTCGGCGGCCAGGCGCGCCAGGAACGGATAGGCCGCCACCCCCACCGCCTGGCCGAAAAAGCCCACCAGCATCAGGATGATGCGCCAGGCGAAATCGATGTGCGTGATAGCCCCGGCCGGCAAATAGCTTCCGAAGAACTTGGAGAAGATCTCCGTGGAAAAGGTCATGGTCAGGCCCAGCATCAGCGGCAGGGTCAGCAGCAGATAGCGCCGCACATCGGGGTGGCGCCAATCGAAGACCAATGAAAAGTGCATGCCCTGTCGGCCGCCGCCCAGGATCTGCAAGACGAAGTGGCCGATCAAGGCCCCGCCCAACGCGCCCCAGGCAAATCCTTCCACCCCCAGGGGCTTGGCCAGCGCCACGCCGCCCACGACGATGCCCAGGTTGTAAATCAACGGCGCCAGGGCCGGCTTGACGAATTGCGCCCGGGCGTACTGGGTGGCCATCAGGATGCCGCCCACGAAGAAGAAGAGTTGGGCCGGCAGCAGGATGCGCGTCATGCGCACGGCCATGGCCTGGAAGAGCGGGTCGGGCCGGCCCGGGGTCAGCAGGGCCATTAATTCAGGGGCCAGCAGCATGGCCGCGGCGATCAGCAGGCCCAGCGCCAGGCCGAAGATGCTCAGGATGATGGAGAAAATGCGCCAGGCGCCGGCCTCGTCCTGCTGGGCCAGGTATTTGGAAAAGATGGGAATAAAGGTGATGGCGAAAAAGCCGCTGGCCGTGATGTGGTTGAGGATCTCGGGCAGCACGAAGGCCGCCTTGTAGGCGTCCACCGCGGTACCGGCGCCGCACAGGGCCGCCAGGACCGACTCGCGCAAAACGCCCAGCACGCGGCTCAGGAAGATGGAGGCCATCATGATGGCCGCCGCCACGCCCACTTTTCGATAGAGACTGCCGCCCATGGATCTCACCGCCAACGAGTTAGTGATCGGCGCGTTATGTAGCCTGAATCCAGACACTTAGGCAAGGAGAATAAAATTTGCGTGCGTTACGGCCCATTCTTGGTTAAAAGAGCCGCATGCAAACCACATTCGAAATCCAAGGCGACTACATCGAGCTGAGCAAGCTGCTCAAAGCCACCGGCCTCTGCCCTACCGGCGGCACGGCCAAGATCCTGATCGCCGAAGGCCGCGTGACCGTGGACGGTCAGGTGGAACTGCGCCGGCAGTGTAAAATCAGAAAGGGTCAGGTGGTCGTTCTGGAAGGCAATTCCATTGCAGTCGCATAAGCCCAAATGAAGGCCACACGATGACCGAATCCATCGAATTCGAGGAACTCTCCCCCAATTTCAAAAAGGCCTTGATCGAAAAGGCGCCCACCGCCCACCCCTTCTGGTCCCTGCTGGGCATGCGCCTTTCGGACATTAAAAAAGGATGGGCCGTGGTCCACCTGCCCTTCGATCCCAAACTGACCCAGGCCGACGGCATCGCCCATGGCGGCGCGACCTTCTCGGCCGCCGACGCCGCCGTGGCCATGGCCCTGGTCGGCCTGATCGGCCGCGACGAAACCCTGGTCACCCTGGAGATGAAGCTCAACTACCTCAAGCCCTTCACCGGCGGCACCCTGCGGGCCGAAGCGCGCGTCGTCCAGAAAGGCACCCGCGCGGCCCTGGGCGAGGTACGCGTCACCACCGACACCAACGGCCTGATCGCCATGGGGCTGGCCACCTACATGATCATTCTCAAGAAGCAGCGCCAACCCTGAAAGCAGATCGATCCAAAGGGAAAAAGCCATGGACACCCTGATTCGAAAGCTGCGCGCCTTCGCCCAAGAACGCGACTGGGACCAGTTCCACTCCCCCAAGAACCTGGCCATGGCCCTGAGCATCGAGGCCGCCGAGATCATGGAGATCTTCCAGTGGCTGACCCAGCCCCAGAGCCGCGCCCTGGACGCCGACAAACTGGATAAACTCAAGGATGAAATCGGCGACGTCCAGATCTATCTCACCATGCTGGCCGACAAATTCGCCATCGACCCCATCCAGGCCGCCCATGCCAAAGTCGAAAAGAACCGCCGCAACTACCCGGTGGCTAAGGCCAAGGGCAATGCCTTGAAGTACAAGGAATATTAAGACGCCCCGGCGAGCCCATGGACCTTAAGAAACTACTTAAATTCATTCCTGAAGGTGCAAATGATCTTTTTTTTCTAAAATTGCATAGTATGGTATGCAATATTTAGATAAAAATTCAGATTGAGGCTATTCTTTGAAACCATTTATCGACCGAACAGAGATCATTGGCGTTCTCCACGGGTTTAACCCCTGGTGGTCTGCCAAGCCCGTCTCTATCCCCCCGTTCCGTCGCCTGGCTTTCGAGGCTTGCCGTGGCTATCTCAACAATCTCCAGCTCAAGCGTGCCGTTTTGCTGTCCGGCCCCAGACGCGTAGGGAAAACAACGGTCTTGCAGCAAATGGCACACGCCATGGTCAACCAGGGGACCGACGCCAAGAGCATCTTGTATCTGAGCCTGGACCATCCTCTGCTGAAACTGTTGTCGCTGCGGGAGATCCTTTCTCTGTATCATGAGGCGGTGTATCCGGCCGACAGGCCGGGGGTCTTGCTTTTGGATGAAATCCAATACGCCGCCCAGTGGGCAACCGAAATAAAACTCATGGTGGACCACCAACCCCAGTACCGGATACTGGCCACGGGCTCGGCCAGCGTGGTGCACCGGGATAAACTGGCCGAAAGCGGCGTGGGTCGCTGGATCACCGTACCGATTCCCACCCTCTCCTTCTTCGAATTCGTGCAAATTCGCCAGGAAGTGCCGGCCGGCATGGCCCCCGATCTGCGGGTCAACGATCTCTTCAGGTTCGGTTCAGGCGACCTCATGTCCCTCGTGGAGAAACTTCGCCCGCTGCAACCGCTTTTCCACCGTTATTTATTGGTGGGAGGGTTTCCCGAAACCGCACTTCAGGAGAACATCGACCTTTGCCAGCGCCTCTTGCGCGAGGATCTGGTGGAACGGGTACTCAAACGCGACATGACGGCCTTGTTCGGCGTGCGCAACATCAACGAACTGGAAAAGCTTTTCATCTACCTGTGCCTCAACTCCGGCGGCATCCTGGCGCAACGGGCCTGCGCCCAAGCCTTGGAAACCACCACCGCCACCGTGGCCAATCACCTGGCGCTACTGGAGCAGGCCAACTTGATCTACCGTTTGCCACCGTCCGGCCTGGGCGGCAAGAAGGTCTTGAAGGCGCGCCATAAATACTACCTGGTGGACGCCGCCTTGCGCAACGCCGTGCTGTTAAGAAGCGAAGAGATTCTCTCCCGCCCCGAGGAGATGGGCACCATCGTCGAGACCACCGTGCTCCGCCATCTCTACGCCTATTACTACCGGGATACCCCCGAAATCTCCTATTGGCGCGATGCCGCCACCCACAAAGAGGTGGACATCATCGTGAAAAGCCCGGCCTATGTGCTGCCGTTCGAGGTGAAATACAAGGAAAGCCCGAGCCTGGATGCCGACAGCGGCCTGGGCATCTACTGCCGCTCGGAAAAGCCCGCCCAGGCCTATCTGGTCACCAAACGGGAAGTGGATTTCGGCACGGCGCAACTGGCGGGTGTGCCCACCCGCTTCCTGAAAATACCGGCGTTCATCCTCTGCTATCTGATCGGGCAGTCGGAACGGTTGCTCTGGAAATAGCTGAAAATTGGGCAGTTACATGGCCCCGGGAGTTGAAGCCCGGTCCTAAACATGCCATAACAATTCCAACCAACCCCAATGGGAAAGCGAGATGTCTCCGACACCGGAAGCGGAAGCCCGCGAAAAGATCGACCTGCTCTTGGAAAAGGCCGGCTGGATGGTGCAGGATGCCCGAGCGGCCAATATTCATGCCGCCCAAGGGGTTGCCATTCGGGAGTTCGCCCTGGCACCCGGGCATGGGCACGCTGTAAATATGCCGAGGGGCTTCCGTCCTCATTGCCGGCATGGCGCCGACCGCCTCCGCCAAGCTATCCTGAAAAAAGCCTTCGCCGGCCAATTACTCTCTTCCGCATATTTTGCCAGTCCGCATCATGATCGAGTTCTCATGTGATGATCCGAATTGCGCCGGTCACACAATGAGTATTTTAGATTGGGAGTTTGGGCAGCGATACCGGAAGGTAGTTCAGAGGCCGGACTGGCAGGCAAAAATCGAAGCAAAAATCACGAGGGAAATCTTCGGGAAAACTCGTGATACCCATATCCTCCTCGGCAACATGGCTGCTCACCCCCTCACGAATTTATGCTGTAATAGCAATGTCCCAATGTCGTTGCAACGTAAAGGAACCTATGGGATCTGTATATCTCGACAAGCAACAAAGTTTATTGTAAGTGCTGCGGCACTTACTGCGAATCCCATCTTGACAAAGTATCAATTGATACCTTAAGCTATGAACCGTCCGTCACATAAAGAGCTGTTTGGCAAGCTGAGCGAGTCCAGGCGGGCGGTAGGCCTGGCGCGCATCGCGTTATTGAATCAGGTGAGCCTTGCCGCGGATGCCATTGAACTGGACTACGATATTGAACTGGATCTGGCGAAGGTGTTGACGGAGTTGCTCGAAGCGGCCTCGCCCGCGGACTACACCGGAGGGCGACCCCCGCAGCGCTCTTATGAACAGGATATTCAGGGCCTGGAGCTGTTTGCATTTACGGTTGCAAGCCGTCGGTTCAAATGCCGCGTCTACTTGAAATTTGCACTGGCCCAGGGATGGTTCTGGCTGGTCTCGCTGCACGCCGACCGGCCGCTCAAGGAGGCGTCATGAAATCGTTGAATTGCCCAAAAGGCCATGGCCCCATGGGGCTTAAGACCATAAAAAAGGATATCGCTTTCAAGGGCGTCGACCTCACCATCGAAACCGAGGCCTTTGTGTGCCAGGTGTGCGGACTGGAGGCCGGCACGGTAGCAACGGCAGGGGAGGCCCAGCAGCGCATCGCGGATGCCTACCGGCGGAAGCAAAATCTTTTGACCGGTGAAGAGATCAGAAACTTGCGCAAGGCCCGCCATCTGACCCAGCAACAACTGGCGGACAAGATCAGTGTCGGCATCGCCAGCATCAAAAGATGGGAAACCGGCACCGTTCAGAGTGCTTCCATGGACCATGCCCTGCGGGTGCAGCTCCAATGCCGCATCCCAGACCACGCGATTTCCGGCAATCGGGAACTCTCCCTCCCACGGGTCAAACTGGTGGCCGAACACTTTGAAATTTTGATCAAAGAAAAGCTGCTCAAAAAGGGCGACAAGTTTCTGTTCCTGGCCAAATATCTTTGGTATGCGGACATGCTGGCCTTCAGAGGACTGGGCAGCAGCATGACCGGCGCCACCTATGCGGCCCTGCCATACGGCCCCCAACTGAATAATTACCGGGATCTTGTGGATGCCATCCGGGATTCGGATAAGGCTGCGGCCGAGCCATTATCACCGGAGGAGTTGCGCATTATCAGGCAACTCGCCGCAATATTTCCTAAAAAACACATGGTGTATGATGCCGCCCATCGTGAAAAAGTGTGGGCTGAAACTGCGACCGGGGCGCTGATTCCCTATTCCTGCGCCCCCGATCTCACAGAAATATAACCCGCTCCGCACCTCACCCGATCAGTGTGCCCAGGCAATGACACATAGGATCTGCTGCTTTTAATAGACCCACCCAAGAAACCCCAGGCAAACGATGTTCGCCACGGCTGCAATAGCGTACAGGCCGGCCACCGCAACGATCCGGGCGCGCAGGGTTTTGAGCGCCAGCACGAGGATGACGGCCACGTAGAAGTGAAAGTAGCCGAAGAGGAAGATCAGCCAGACGCCGCCGAAGGTGCGCGCCCACCAGGGGTATTCCCAGACGAGCAGGCCGCCCAGGTTGAGCAGGCACTCGATGAACACGCAGAAGACCGAATAGCCGATGGCCCAGAACCAGCGGTCGGGCAGGCCCATGATCTTGGCGCCGGGGGTTTCGGACAGGGAGTTGTAAAAGATGATTCCGGCGATGGCGAACATGAACATGATCTCGATGTTCCAGCCGATCATGGTACGCAGGGCCGAGGGACCGGGCGCGGTCCAGAAGGCCGAGTGCTGGGTCCAGTGAAAGACCCAACCGTTCCAGGTCTCGTTGATGAAATCCATGCCGAACAGGGTCAGACCGGCGATGATGGCGTCCCAGTTGCCGCTGGCGCGCGCCTTCTTGATCTCGGCGGTGTAGATGTAGAAGACCACGGCGAGCATGGGGATGACGTACCATTGAAGGGTGGACAGGTCGCGCAGTCCGTCCAGTGCGCGTTGGGAAGCGGCGGTAGGCATTTTCTGCTCCTTGCGTTTGAGGGTCAGACCGATGGCGGTAATTTAGCAGGTCGATGGCGAGGGTTGCAAACAAAAGCCTGGCTGACGAGTTCGAGTTGCCGGTTGACAGCCCGCACCAAAGGTGATCTATCTTGTAGCACGTTCTCCGGCCAATACCGCCGAATCTCCCTTGCACCGACCCGAAGCCGATCTCCGCACCTACCTGGGTTGTCGCTGCTGTTGAACTGCCGTTGATGCGCTTCCGCTCGTAAGACGCCTTGAAAACCGGTTGTGCCTGTCTATCCGCACAACCATTCGAAGCCAACGCCACCCACAACCAAAGGAGGAGCTTATGCCCGACAGTGTCTACAAAGTGATCGAAGTCATCGGAACCAGCCCCAAGTCCTGGGAAGATGCCGCCCGCAATGCGGTGACCACCGCCAGCAAGAGCCTCAGGGATCTGCGTATCGCCGAGATCGGACTCTTGGATATGAAAGTGGAGGAAGGCAAGGTGGTCGCCTTCCGCGCGCGGGTCAAGCTTTCATTTAAATATGCCAACGACTGACGCACGCACCTTGCCGCCATCGGCAAGACAATGCTGCAATCAAACAGGCGGTTCCAAGCTGGAACCGCCTGTTTTCTTTGGGCCGGCAGCGGCTTGACACCACCTCGAGCCCGTGAAATAGTGCGCCCGTTGTGCATATCCTTTAACCTTATAAGCGCGCGTTTACTCACGAGTGTCCATCCAGAAATGAGATAGTTTTGTCGAGTTCAAGGCGGGCGGAAATTTTAACCGCAGGAATATATGGACATATTTCGAGGATTAAAATTTTCGCCCAACGCCGAAATCGGCAAAAATAGCCATTTCTGGATAGACACTCACTAAAAGATCAGCAAGGAGGTTCGGCATGCAGTACAAGAACATCATCGTGGCCATCCAGGATTATGTCACCACCATCACCCTCAACCGACCCCCGACAAATTCGGTCAACCTCGGCATCCGGGAAGAGTTGGACCATGCCATCACCGAGATCGAAAAGAGCCGCGAGACCCGCGCCGTCATCATCACCGGCGCCGGTGAAAAAGGCTTCTGCGCGGGCATGGATGTATCGGACCTGGCCAACATCGCCAAGGGTCCCAACGGCAACGACGTGTTCAATCGCATCGAGCGCCTGTCCAAGCCGGTCATCGCCGCCATCAACGGCTATGCCCTGGGCGGCGGCTGCGAGCTGGCCCTGGTGTGCCACTTCCGCCTGATCGCCGACACGCCCCGCACCATCATGGGCTTGCCCGAGGTGAACCTGGGCATCACCCCCGGCTGGGGCGGCATCCAGCGCCTGCCCCGGGTGATCGGCAAGTCCAAGGCCCTGGACATGATCCTTTTCAGCAAACGCTTGCAGCCCCAGGAGGCCCTGGCCATCGGCCTGGTGGATCGCGTGGTGCCCGCGGCCGATCTGCTGAAAGAGGCCATGGCCATGGCCGTGGCCCTGAGCAAGCGTCCGCCCCTGGCGGTGCGCGCCGTGCTGGAAGGCATGAGCACCGGATTGGAAAAAGGCCTGATGGAAGGCTTGAAGGTCGATCGCGAGTGGTCCACCAAGCTGGGCGCCAGCAAGGACGCCGTGGAGGGCATGACCGCCTTCTTCGAGAAACGCGAGCCGGTGTTCAAGGGCGAATAGCTTTATTTTCTCCAGGGATGGGGCTGCCACGGCGGGTTGTAAACATTTCACAATCCGCCTTCGTCCCAAGCTGGCAAGACCGCATGGGGGGCAATATCAGGAGATTCGACCACAAAGCCCATGAATCGATGCGGCGCCCCGCGGCTTTTTGGAGAATAAACCAATGAAAACCCGATGGTTCATATCGGCCCTGACGGTGGCGCTCTTGTATGGCTGCGCCACTTTGCCCGCCGGCCCCAGCGTCATGGCTTGGCCTGGGCCGGGCCAAGCCTTCGAAACCTTCCAGCAAGACGACGGCGTTTGCCGCCAATGGGCTGAAGGCCAGGTCGGCGCAGCACCGGACGAAGCGGCCAACGAGACCCTGGGCAACGGCATGGCCGTCGGCGCGGTGGCCGGCGCGGCCGTGGGCGCCATGATCGGCGCCGCATCGGGCAACGTGGGCGCCGGGGCCGCCATCGGCGCCGGCACCGGCCTGGTGGGTGGCGCGGCCGTGGCCAGCGGACCGGCCAATGCGGCGGGCGCCGAGGCCCAGCGCCGCTACGACATGGCCTACGAGCAGTGCATGTACGCCAAGGGCCATGATACTCAAAACCTGCGCCATGCGACGGCGCCGGCCGCCACGGTCCATACGCGCAGACCGCCACCCCCTCCCCCGGCTGCCGCGCCATGGCCGTATCCACCGCCTCCGCCCGGCTCTGAGCGGCCGGCCCAATCGCTGCCGCCACCACCGCCGCCGCCGCAAGAAGCCAAGAATTAACGCTCTGGATGGTAAATAAGGAGGAATGGCCATGCGTGCCAAATCTTTTATTCTGTTGGGATTGATTTTGACCTTCATTTGGGGCGTATCCCCCGCCATCTCGGAAGAGATTGGGCGCACGCCGCCGCGCTTGAGCTTCGTTGACGGCCAGGCATCCTTCTATCGACCCGGCGCTCCGGATTGGGTCGAGGCCCAGGTCAACACCCCCCTGGCCCCGGGAGACCAGCTTTACACCGGTTCGCCCGGCAACATCGAGCTGCAGATCGGCGCCCGCGCCTTTGTGCGCGGATGGGCCAACACTCAAATCGGATTGGAAAATCACGACCCCGATTTTATGCAGTTCAAGGTGACTTCGGGCTATGCCGCCTTCGACCTGCGCGATCTGCCCGCGGGCAACACCGTGGAGGTGGATACGCCCAACGCGGCCTTTACCATCAACAATCCGGGCTACTATCGGGTGAATGTGGATGGCGAGCGCACGACCTTCATCACCCGCAAGGGCGGATCGGCCGTGGCCACGCCCGTGGGCGGCCGCAGCCTGACCATCGCGCCCAGCGAGGAGGTGGTTCTGGACGGCACCAACGATCCGGCCATCAGCGCCTATGCGGCCCCGGAGCCGGACGTGTGGGATCAATGGAACTACGATCGCACCAATGACCTCATCGAGGCCGTCAGCGCCCGCTATGTTTCTCCCCAGGCCTACGGCACCGACGATCTGGACCGGCACGGCACCTGGCGGGTGGTGCCCACCTATGGGTCGGTATGGTTTCCGGGCGGTGTGGCGGCCGGCTGGGCGCCCTACAGCGACGGCACCTGGATTATGGACCCTTACTATGGTTGGACCTGGGTGGACCGGGCCCCCTGGGGCTGGGCGCCTTACCACTATGGCCGCTGGGTGAGTGTCAGCGGCTACTGGGCCTGGGCTCCGGGACCGGTGGTGGTCCGACCGGTCTATGCGCCTGCCCTGGTGGCCTTCGTGGGCGGCCCGGGATTAAGCGTCAGCATGAGCTTCGGCAGCGCCCCCACCGTGGGCTGGGTGGCCCTGGGATGGGGCGAGCCCTGCGTTCCCTGGTGGGGCCGGCCGGGATTCATTCATCGGCCCTGGTGGGGTGGCTGGGGCGGGCCGCATTATGTCAACGATGTGGTCGTTCATCACGATCACATCGTGCATGTGGATGACATTCATTACTACCATCACATGAAGCAGGGCCACGGCGTCATGGCCGTGCATGAGAAGCATTTCGGCCGCGGCCCCGTGCATCCGATACATGTGGACCGGGTCGATACCAAGCAGGTGAGGCTGCATCAGGCGGTTTCCAGCAAGCATGCCACGCCGGCCAGCTTCGTGCCCCATGACAAAAAGGGCCAACGGCCGCCCCAGGAATCCTTCCACCGTCCGGTGGTGGCCACGCGCCGGCCGCATGTGGAACCCAAGCAATATACTCACATGCAGGAGCCCCGCCAGGGCGGGCGGGAACGCATCGAGCAGCCCATGACCCGTCTGGTGTCGGCACCCAAAAAAGGAGGGGTGCCCTCGGCGGTGAGGCGCCCGGCCATCGGCCAGGGGGAGGATGACCGTCCCATGCCCCAGCGGCGGTCGAATACGCCGCCGGGCACGGAGCAACGCAATCAGCAACGGGAAGTGGGAGGCGACAAACCGACCACGGCCATAACCGGTGAACGCCGCGACGGCAAGGAGAACTTGCCGGGCAGACTCCAGCCACAGGAACGCGACGCCAGTCAGGAGGCCCGACCGACGACCGCCCTGCCGGGCAGACCGGCCAATGCCCTGTCGCCCAGGGAGCGGGAGCGGTTGCAACCATCGCGCATCACGCCGTCCGATCCATCCCCCGAACGCAAGTCGCTGGACGATGCGCGCAGGGAGAACAATGGAAACAAGGGACAGGAACGGTTTTTCCAACAGCGCATCGAGCAGGTGCCGCGTACCGCACCGGCACTTCCGACGCAGAATGCGCCGGCAAGTCCCAGGAGCAGTCAGCCGCGCATCCAACAGGCTCCCCAGCGTCAGGCCCCAAGCGGCGGTGGTGATGGACAACCGCAGCGCTTTTTCCAGCAACGCATCGAGCAGGTGCCCCGGGTAGCGCCCAGCCGCCCGACCCAAAATGTTCCAGGCAACGGCGGTGGACAGCAGCGGGCCGTCCAGCCGCGCCAGGAGCAACAGCGCATCGCGCCACCCCCACAAAACGCGCCGGGTAACAGCGGCGGGGGCCAGCAGCGCATCTACCAACAACAGCAACAGCAGCAGCAACAACGGGCGCCCGGGGGCAATCGCTCCTTCCAACGCAACGAATTCCGTCCGGAAGGACGCCCCAGCGGCCGTGCCTTCCGGGAGTTATAGCACAGTAAAAAAGCCCGGCATCCCATGAGATGCCGGGCTTTTCATCCCAGAGCGTTCATGCCCCAACCCGGCGCACCGCCAAATAGACATTCGCGCCCAGAATCAGAAAGGCGCCGATCCAACCGGCCGGCGTCAACGCCGGATCGCCCACCATATAAGGTCCCAGCAGCGCGGCCATGAGGATGCGGGCACACGAGACAATGCTGCCCTCCACGGCCGACACATAGCGAAAGCCGATGGTCAGAAGATATTGGCCGATCACCCCCAGTCCGGCACACAAGGTCAGGTAGAAGATCTCCGTTGCGTTGGGCAGGAAAATGTGGCGGTGGTAAACGGCGTAGATCGCGATGGCGCCGATGCCGAACATGAAGAAGAGAATGGTGTTGGTATCGTGATCGCGCCGGCTCAGGTTGAGGTAGAGAATCGCCGCGGCGGCGGTGACCCCCGATACCAGGCCCCACAGACTGCCGGATTTAAAATGGGTCAAATCCGGCGCCAGTACCAGCCAGACCCCCACGAAGGCCACTACCACCATGAGGCTGGCCATCGCTTCGCGCTGCTTTTTCAGAAAAAGCCACGAGAACACGGCCACGAACAGAGGAAAGGTCATGTTGAGGATGTTGCCTTCGGCCACCGTCGTCATGGCCACCGCTTTGTAGAAGCAATAGACCGCGAGGTATTGAAGACGGCCCGGCCGATCAGCAGGTGGTAGCTGCGCACCCTGAGGCCGGTGCGGCCGACAACCATAACCGCCATGACGGTCACGATCCCGAAGAGAAATCGGGCGAAGACATAGTAGGCCGCGTCGATCTGCACGCGCCCCGCGCCCCAGCGCACCACGGCCGTGGAGAGGTAGAAGAAGAAGGCCGAGGCGAAGATGGACAGATCGCCCCACCATCTGGCTTTTTGGCTGTGCACTGGGCCCATGCGTTCACCGATACATCAGATCGGGCAAAAAGAGGACCATTTGGGGAAATAGCGTAATTAGGACGATGCCCACGGCGACGGCCAGCAGAAACGGCAGGATGCCCTTGAAGATCGACTCCAGGGTGATATTCTGTTTCAAGCTCAAGGCCACGCCGTAGACCACGTAGACATTGATGCCCACGGGCGGCGTGATGACGCCCATCTCGGTCACCATGACGATGATCACACCGAACCAGATAGGATCGTAGCCCAGGCCGGTGACTAAAGGAAAGAAGATCGGCACGGTGAGCATCACCAGGGCCAGGGAATCCATGAAGCAGCCGCCGATGAAATAGACCAGCACCACCAGCCCCAGGATCACCACCGGCGCCATGTTCAGGCTTTCGATCCAGCCGGCGATATTGAAGGGGATGCGCGTCACGGCCAGGAATTTACCGAAGACCACGGCGCCGCCGATAAGCATCATCACCATGCAGGAGGTGCGCAGCGTCTCGTACAGAGAAGAAACGAAGCGCTTCCAGCTCAACTGCCGCCGGATCAGCGACACGGCCAGCACGCCGAAGACGCCCACGGCGGCGGCCTCGGTGGGCGTGAACCAGCCGAAGAACAGGCCGCTCATCACCAGCAGAAATACCGCCATGGTTTCGCCCAGATCGCGCAGGGAAACCAACCGGGCGCGCCAGGAAAAGGTCTCGCCCCGGGGGCCCTGTTTCGGGGCCAGCGTGCACCACACCAGAATTGTGGCACAGAAGAGAATCGTAACCAGAATGGCCGGGATGATCCCGGCCACGAAGAGTTTGCCGATGGATTGTTCGGTGAGCACCCCATAGACCAGCAGCACCACACTGGGCGGCATGATCATGCCCAGGCCGCCGCCCGAGGCCACGGAGCCGGCCGCCAGCTCGTCGGCATACTTGAACCGGCGCATCTCGGGCAACCCCACCGTGGCCATGGTGGCCGCCGTGGCCGGGCTGGAGCCGCACACCGCGCCGAAGGCCGTGCAGGCCGATACCGTGGCGATGGCCAGCCCGCCCCGGGTGCTGCCCAGGTATTTGTAGGCCGTATCGTAGAGCCGGCGGCTGATGCCGCTGTTGAAGGCCAATTGGCCCATGAGGATGAACATGGGAATGGTGGTCAGATCGTACGAGGAGAACACCGCGTAAAGATCTTTGGCCAGGAGGTTGAGCCCGCCCTGGAACGATACCACCACGCCGAAGCCTAGAAAACCCATGAGCGCCATGACGTACGAAACCGGCATGCGGGTCAGGAACATCAGGACCATGAGGACGATACCGAGGATACCGATCAGCGTGGGATTCATTTGTTTTCCGAGGGACCGAACCGGTCGATGACGCCCTTGAGGATGGTGACGGCCAGCACGACGCAGCAGGCGGCCACCAACCACACGACGATATATTCGGGCAGTTGCAGGTTGATGGAGACTTCGCCCGATTGTTTTAGATGAAGGGCGTGTACGGCCATGCGCCAGGCCACCAGGGCGAAAAGCACGCACCCCAGCAGGCCGGTGATCGTCTCCATGACCTTCTGGGTCCGGGACGAAAAGCGGCGCATCAATATCTCCACGCCGATATGGCCGTTGGTCTCATGGGTGAACGGCAGGGACAGCGCCACGGCCAGCACACCCATGAAACCCACCAGCTCCACCGATCCGAACAGCGGATGCTTGAAAAAGCGGCCGACCACATCCACACAGGTCAACGCGGACATAATCACCAGGCAAGCCGCGCCGCCCATCTTCATTGCGCGCGACAGGAATGCTGTCGCCTTCCAGAGCTTGTTCATACCGTTCATCTTTTTTTACAGAGCGTTCGGCCGGATGATTACTTCGCGGTCTTGGACAACTCCTGGCGGATGGCGTCCACGACCGCCGTGCCCTTGAGCCCATCCTGCTCCAGTTTCTGGGCATAGGCCTGGATCATGGGGGCCGCGGCCGCCGACCAGCGGGCCATCTCCTGGGGGGTGAGTTCGACGACCGTCTTGCCGTTTTCCTTGAACACCTTCAAGCCTTCGGCATCGCTGCTGTCCCAGGCCTGGCCGTGCTTGACCGCAAATTCCTTATTGAGGCCCGCGATGGTCGCCTGGTCCTTGGCCTCCAGGGCGTTCCACTTGGCCTTGTTCATGACCACGAAAAAGGTCGTGGTGTAGGCCACGGAGTTGGCCATGGTGACATAATCCACCACCTCGGCCAGCTTCCAGCCTTTGTTGGTTTCCAGGGGATGCACGCTGCCGTCCACAACCCCCTTCTGAAGGCTCTGATAGGATTCGGGCATGGGCATGGGCACGGGCGAGCCGCCCAGGGCCGTGATCAACTCGGCGCTGATGCCGGTGGAGCGGATCTTCAGGCCCTTGAGATCGTCCAGGGTAGCCACCGCTTTCTTGCGGGTGTGGAGCATGCCGGGACCATGGGCGTGCAGGAACATCACCTGGGTGTCGCTCAGCTCCTTGGCGGCATAGCCCTCGAAGATCAGATTGGCCACCGCGGTGGCGCTCACGCCGGACGGATAGCCCATGGGCATGTCCACGGCGCCCATCACCGGAAAGCGCCCCCGGGTGTAAGCAAAGGCCGACATGCCGACGTCGGCGATGCCGTTGACCACGCTGTCGTAGGTCTGATTGGCCTTGGTCAGGGTCTGGCCGGCGAAGTATTGCACCTTGACGCGTCCTTCGGTGCGCTTCTCGACCTCCTGGCACCAACTTTCGGCCAGTTGGCTCTGAATGTGGGTCGGTGGAAAGAAATTGCTGTAGGTCAGGGTTACATTGCCCGCCACGGCAGGGGCCGTGCTGGTCATGGCCAATCCCAAGCCCATGCCTAAAAACGCCAGTACCATTGCAAAACGCAGCAAACCTCTTTTCATGCTCGCCCTCCTCCATCCTAATAGAATATGAGATTCAAATCGGTTCCCGGGTCCATGGACGATCTTGGAGCAGTATCCCGGAGGCGGAACCTACCTTGCAGGGTTACGCCTTGTCAACCAAGAGCGAATGTGTGGCACAATTTAATGGGGGTTGAATGGGTCGGACCATCGGCTAAGGGGAACCCTCGGAGGAGGATTTGGCGATATCGACGATGCTGCCGCCCATGTAGGGCCGGGTCTCGTAGCGGGTGATGCGCACCAGGCGTTGATTCATCTCGCTCAATTTTCGGGCCTGTTCCAAAATCTTATGTATCAGCTTATGATTCGGTTCCTCGGCGGTGCTATGGATCGCCATCAAGTCGGCGTAGCCTTCGATGGCCATCACAGGCTGGCTCAAGTCGTGGCACACGGCCCCGGCCATCTCCAAAACGCCCTGCAGGCGCTCGCTCTCCCGCAGCGCGGTGATCTCCTGGAGCACGATCATGCGGCCCAACCGTTCCCGGTGCTGGCGCCACAAGGGGGAGACGCGCACGGCGAAAAATCGCGCCTGCTGCGCCAGGTTCAGGCACACTTCGATACTCTCGCTCTCTTCGGGCAGATTGCACAGGGCCGGATGAGCACCCAGCACCGCATCCAATGCCCCCCCGATGGATCGGGCCGCATCGATTTCGAACATCTTGGCCGCGGCCGGGTTGATCTCCAGAATCCGGTTGCCTTGATCGACGACCAGGATCGGCATGTTGAGGCCGTAAAAAATCTCCTCCTTGGCGATGGGCAGCACCTCCAGCAGATTATAGCGAAAAAAGCCCCAGGCCATGGAGAGCGCCACCAGGATAAAGGCCAGCGGGCCGATATCCATGTTGGGCACCGGGCTGTACCCGAACACATAGATGGCGTTGAGCAGCCAGACGAACCCGACCGCCGCCAGGATGACCAGCGCCTGGTCCCGCCCCAACATCGAGGAGGCGAGCGCCTGCCGCACGAGCAGGCCGGCCAAAAGCGCCATCAGCAGATAATGGTAGCCGATGATGATCCACCAGACCGGGCCGTGGGTCAGCCCCAGCATGGGCACCGGCCCGGTATCGATGAGAAAGCGCTGGGGGTACATCCAATGGTGCCACGAATCGGACCACGCCAGGACGACCACCAACGGGGCCAGAAAATATAGAAGGAGCTTCCGCGCCGGCTTGATCCAGCGGTCGTACCTGAAGACCGACAGGGCGAAGAGCAGCGCCATCACGGGCAGGGGCGCCACCACCAAAAACTGGCTGTAGATGAGGGTCTGGTTGGTTTCCATATCCAGACCGAGGTAAATCGCCCCCTCACTGGCCGCCCAGAGCCCTCCCAGCAGCGCCGTGAGGGTCAGGTACCAGGCGCCGGGCCGCTGCCGCCGTCGGAAAGCAAAAAAGGCGACCACCCAAACCAGGATGGCCGAGAGAAAAAAAGGGGAACTATAGATCAATGCGGGCGGCATTCGGACCTCGGTGGCAGGCAGAGCACAGGGACCTCTCCAATATGTTCGTATTCAATGCTGAAGGCGACCCTATGCCACATTGCCCCGGGCTGTCAATTGCCGTGAAAGGAGACCAGCAGATGGGCCAGGGCCGTCTGGCGCCGGCTGGTGTCCGCGTTGGCGACCGCCATGGCCAGGGCCTTGCGGGTGCCCACCAGCACGGCCAGCTTACGCGCCCGGGTCAGGCCGGTGTAGATCAGGTTGCGGAAGAG
>JAKAFO010000286.1 GCA_021819735.1 Deltaproteobacteria bacterium | reverse complement strand
CCCGGGCGGCGCGCCAAAGCCATCCCGACAGCCACATCATCTTCGGCGGCATCGAGGCGGCCCTGGACGCCGAGCGCCTTCTGCGGGCGTACCCGTTCGTGGACAGCGTGGGCCTGGGCGAGGGCGAACGGACAGTTGCGTCCCTGTTGCGCGCCCTGAGCGCCGGAAGCGATTGGCGCGATATCGAGGGCCTCGCCTATTGCCTCGGCGACGCCATCCAATACACCCGCCCGGCCCGGCTCATCGACCCCCTGGACGATCTGCCGTTTGCCGCCCGGGACGACATGGCCGCGGTGTGCGATGCCGGCGGCGCCGTGAGCATGAGTTCCAGCCGGGGCTGCCCGGGTCGCTGCACCTTCTGCTCGGTGCGGGCCTTTTACGGACGCTCCCGGGGAGAGGCCTGGCGGGGCCGATCGCCCCTGTCCGTGGTGACCGAAATGCAGGCCCTTCAGGAACAATACGGCGCGCGCCTTTTCGCCTTCATCGACGAGACGGTGGTGGGCCCGGGCGAGCACGGCCCGGCGCGCCTTTGGGAGCTGGCCGCGCTGATCCGGGAAGCGCGCTTGGCGCGCGCGTTCTTCATGACCGTGCGGGCGGAGCAGGTGGAAAAGAGGCTGTTCCGGGAATTGAAAGCGGCCGGACTGCGCAAGGTCGAAATCGGCATCGAGTCCATGGCCCCCTCGCAACTGAAGCGCTACGGCAAGATCGCTTCTACGGATGATAACCGCCGCGCCCTCGCAACGCTCGAAGATCTGGGCATCGCCGTGGAACTCTTCATGGTGCCCTTCGATCCGGACCTGACGCCGGCCGAGTTGGAGACCAACCTGGACTTCTACCGCCAACGCTTCCGACGCCGCGGCGGGTACGATGTCTCGCCGCTGAGCATGGGCAATTACCTATATCCCTACCCCGGGACCGGGGCCAAGGCGCTCTATGCACAGAACGGGTGGCTGCAGGCCAACGGCCAGGCCCGGTTCCGCGCCCGGGACCGGCGGATGCAGAAGGTGGGCGAAGTCCTGATCCAGTTGGTGGGGGCCGTGGAACCGGTGTTTCCCATGTCGTACCTCGGGCTCGGCAATCTCTGGATCAACAGCGAAGGCCTTCCGGAACCCGTCTATGACCGGATCGGCCAGATGTGCGCCGAGGTCGGCGAGCTCCTGGTGGAGGTGGCCCAATGGACGCTTTCGGTCGTCGCCCGGCCGCTGCCGATTCCCATGGGAGACATCGCGGCCCTGATCGCGGATCTGCGCGGCTTCCTGGCCCGGCTGGGCCCGCTGCGCCGGGAATTGGCCGCCATCGTCGCCGCCTGGAAAGACAAGGGGCCGCAAGCGCCGGCCATGGCCAGCGAGAATCCATTCGCCGCAGAACTCTATCGTCTGGGGGTGGCACGCAAAGGCCGGATCGTCGCCGAGATGCAGGGCGGCGCACCGGATGAATATGAATGGATCACGGCAATACTCGACATCCTCACGAAAGGGGCCGCCTGATGTGCGCGAACGCCAAGCCGCCGGTGCAATCGGAGCTTAAGCGCTTGCGGGTGCTGGGCCGCTGCTTTGTGTACGATCCCCAAACGGCGCGCCATGCCGAACTCGACGGCCGGAGCTGGCGCGGGGCTCGCCTGCCGGCGCCGGCCGAACTTCCGCCGCCGCCGTCCGCCGCCGGTGGGGTGCCGCCGCCCGGTCTCAAGAGCCTGATCCTGCAGGTGTCGCATGCCTGCAATCTGCGCTGCCGCTACTGCAGTGCCGATTTCGGCCGCTATGGCGCGGGTTTCAGGGCCATGTCGGCCCAGACGGCCGAGCGGGCCGTCGATTTTCTCTTCGAGACGAGTACTTCCAGGGACCTGGCGCTCACCTACTTCGGCGGCGAGCCGTTGCTCAACCTGGAGGCAGTCTTCTCCTCGGCGCATTATGCGCGCACCCGGGCGGCCAACGAGGGACGGAGCATTGCACTGCATCTGGTGACCAACGGCGTGCTGCTCACGCCGAAAGTACTTTTCCAACTGGATGCGCTGGATTTCAGCCTCACGGTGAGCCTGGATGGCCCGGCGGCATGCCATGACCAGGCCCGGCCCTTGGCCGACGGCGGCGGTTCCCAGCGGATCATCGCCCGGGCCCTGGAGATCGCCAGGCAGTTGCCCATCGGCCGGCGCATCACGGTGCGCGGGACCTTCACGCGCCGGAGCGCTGCGTTCTTCCCCAATGTCCGTTTCCTGGTGGAAAAGGGATTTTCCAGGAACATCGCCTTCGAACCCGTGTTTCTGCCGGCGGCCCACCCCCTGGCCCTGCGCTGGCGCGATCTGCCGGCCGTGAAGCGGGCCTATACCCGCCTGGCGCAGTACTACGTCCAGCGCTGGCGGCGCGGGGAGCCCTTTTGCCTGTGGGATCTGGACGATGCCATCACGCAACTGGCGCTGGCCAGACCGCGGCAATCGCGTTGCGGCGCGGGCGTGACGCTGCTGGCGGTGACGGCCGAAGAAACGCTATACGCCTGCCACATGTCCACCGGCCTGGCCGGCGCCAGGCTGGGCAGCTTGCAGGAAGGGTTGATCACGAACCGCTGCCGTCCGTGGCAGGAGAAATACCTGGCGGGCCGATCGGGCTGCGCCGCCTGCTGGCTGCGCGCGGTGTGTGGCGGCGGTTGCAATACCCACGCCCTTTACTACCGTGACGGCCTGGACAGCCCCTACCGGCTGGAGTGTGAATGGATCGCGCACCGCTACCGGCTGGCGCTCTGGATCATGGCCGAGCTGCCGGATTTGAAGCAGGCGGTAGCGGCCCGCGGCGCGCAAGAGGGGGCCGATGCCGGGCATCTTCTCCGCGCGCCGCTCTGGAGCTACCAGTTGTAGAAGTGCTTTTGAAATCACTTCGAAACGGGGTTCACCATCCGGCCCATGAACAGCAGCGTGCCGGTGGCGTCGTGGCGGATCAAGAAGAGAAAGGGATGGTCGGCGCGGAACACTTCGGGCGGCGCCGGCATGCTCTTGGTGGCCATCTCCACGGCCGTGGCGGCGGCCGCCTCGGTGCCCTCCTCGTTGACTTCCACGACAGCCTTGTGCTTGACCTGGGAGATGTAGAGTTTGCCTTTGGGCCAGCCCATGCCCCGGAAATCGGCGCGATCCATGTCGAACGCATCCCGCACGCCCATTTTTTTCAAGGGCGCCGCCAGGTCGTAGCTCGTTTCGAGCTTGAACCTGGGCAAATAGAGCAGCACTTTTTGCGGCCGTTGCCCGTCCAGCGCGCTCAGCCATTGGTTCAGGCTCTGGGCGGTCATTTTGGCTTCCAGGGCGCCCAGACCGTCCACCTGCCGGGGCAGCAGGACCACCATGGAGAACGCTTGGCCCTTGTAAGGCATGGCGATGGCCTGGAAATCCTCCTGGTCCAGGAGTTTGAAATCCTCCTTCTGCTGCATCAGGGGCACGTTCAGCGCATCGGCGGCCGACCGCTTGAAAGGGGCCTCCTGGGTGCGGCTTTTTTCGAACCGGCGCTCCCAGATGCCTTTGAAATAGATGGCGTTCAGGATCACGCAGACCGAGTCGGGGTCCAGTTGGTCGAGGATTTTATCGATCTTGGCCTCGGTCTTCTGCTTGACCCAGGCGTTAATGGCGCCCAGGTCTCCCGGGAAGATTTCGGCGGCATAGTTCTCTTCCAGGATCTGCTTGTACTCCCGGCTCACGTCGCCGCCGGTGAGGATCAGCGCGTTGGCGATGTTCAGCCGCTGGCCGCTGCGCTGCATGCCGTCCGCCAGGGTCGCGTTGAGCGCCTTGAAGGCCGGATGCAGTTGGCTCGGATCGAGTTGGAAATGCAGGGCCGTCTTCATCTCCCGGGCCGTATTCTCGCGGGCGCCGCCATAGGTCATGGCCAGGGCCGTGGAGATGCTGTGGGGCGAAAAGAAAGTATTGCAGTCCGCTTCGAGCAGTTGGCCGTAGAGTTGTTCCGCGAAGGCCGTATTGCCCTGGGCCAGGGTCTCCTGCGACGGGTTTTGCGGGGCGGCCGTGGCCTTGGCCGGGGCGCAGGCGGCCAGACAGAGAACGCCCAGGAGCAACGTCGAAAGGGTCAGGCATACGCGCTTCATTATTTGTTCCTTTCCAAATCGATTAGGATACTCAGTCGGAATCAGTCTATTTGGATATCGCTATTCTTTCAAGCACATCGTACATGCCCTTGACGACGTGCACGGCCTCGGCATAGAGTCCCTTCAAGGCCACGAGGAGGTAAGACATGCTGAAAACACTCAGAAAAATTTTCAGGGCGGCGCTGCTGGTATCGCTGCCGCTATTCATCTGGGCCTCTTTGGCAGGCGCCCAGCCCAAAGCCGGGAGCGCGACCCCGGCGTTGCCCGGCCAGGAGTGGGAGGGGTTTGTCTCCCAGCAAAAAGAAGAATTCATCCAGGTGGTCACGGCCCCGGAGGAGTGGTCCGCACTCTGGAAGCGCGCCTTCGACCAGCCGGCGCCGGCGGTGGATTTCGAGCGCCATGCGGTGGCCTGCGTTTTTCTCGGGTATTCGGCGACCTGGCTCTTTGCCATCGTCTTTGACGAACCCCAGGTGCGCGACACCACCGTGGTGATCCCCTTTGGGCTGGTCGAAATGATCCTTGAATTGAGCGGCCCTTTCAAGGCCGGGGGGCAATACGCCATGAAAGTGGTCGAAAAGCGCAAGGGGCATCGCCTGGTGCTCGAAGAAACGCCCGAATCGCAACGCTCCATCCGCCGGGATTGAGACCCATGTCCACGCCCCAAAAAAATCTTCCCCGCCGTTCGAGCCGGAGCCTCTTCATCGGGATTGCGGTGTTGCTGCTGTTGCTGGGCGGCATGGTGATCGATCCCCAGGCCGGCTTCATCTGCTTTGGTCTGGCAGGGATGTTCAGCCTCGTCCCGCTGTGGTCCGCCCGGGGCTGGCCCCGGTACGTTTCCATCGCTTTGCTGACGATCGCCCTGCTTCTGGCGGTTGCCACGTTTCCCGCGGCCCGCCGGCAGCACAACACTTATAAAGACAAGACCGCCAGCGGCGCGCACACCCCCAGCCCCTGAAAAGAGAGCACCATGAAGACGAACTTTGCCAGAAGATTTCTACGCACAGCAGTCTGCATCATCGCGCTACTCGTCTCCGCCGGTGCCGGGGCCGACGCGCCGCACAAACTGAGCCTCGACCTTTCGGCGCCCATCGACCTCTCCTACCTGATCGAGTATCGCCAGTTCAACCTGGAGCGCCTGGTGCTCGTTTCCGGATCGCGGCCGTCCCATGACCAGGCCGGGAAGGGCATCCGGGTGCACGGGAAGAAAAAGAGCGATACGGACTGGCTGCTGGTCAATGGCCCCAGCGCCATATGGGTGACGGGTCTGGCCGGGCCGGGCCACCAGAACCCGCTGATCCTGCGCGCCCGTCTCGAAGAGCAGGAGGGCACCCTCGGGCTGCGCGGCTACCAGTTGATTAAAATCGGCGTGAAGGAGAAAAAGCGGGTGGTCCTGCATCCCGGCGAATACCTCTATTATGATTTGCCCGGCTCCAAGAGCAGCAGCAGCCAGGTCGAACTCTCGGCCGGTTCCGTCCGGATCGTCTATTTGGACCCCTTTAGCGGCGTCATTCTGCAGGCCGTGGCACCCGGCACAACCCGCATGCAAATCTACACCCAATGGTGGCAGGATGCCGAGCGCAAGTTTCTCGCGGAATATGAAATTGCGGTGGAGTAGTGCACTTCGCCACCTGGGCCATTATTCCATTTGACACGCCGTCGCCTTTTGCGACAGAGTAAAACCTCAATGTTCGAAACATTTCGATGCCCGCCCAACAGAATGGCTCAAAGTACAGATCAACCTTGATGGAATCATAAAAAGTTCCCGAAGTGTCGCTCCCGCGAAGGCGGGAGTCTTTCCCCCATAACGAAAGGAGTGCGCTATGAAACGGGTCTGGATCTTAGTTCTGGTGGCTATTGTGTTGGCCGTCGCTCCGACCGCGACGGTTCTGGGCGGCAACCCGCCTTCGGGGTACTTTGTCGACGAGAGCAAGCTGCCCTTCGAGGCCCTGCCCGGTACCGATACCACGCGCTACTGGGGCGTGCACAAAGGCGCGGGCTACTGGGTGGAGGTGCCGGAGAATTGGAACGGCGACCTGGTGCTCTATTGCCACGGCTACCGGGGCTATGTGCCGGAGCTGACACTGACCGCGCCGCGCATCCGGGCTTTTCTGATTGCCAACGGCTTTGCCTGGGCCGCATCGAGCTACAGCACCAACGGCTATGACGTGAAGGCCGGCGTCAAGGATACCCATGCCCTGGCCAAATATTTCAACGGGTTGGTGGGCAAGCCCCGCCGGACCTACATTACGGGCCACTCCATGGGCGGACATGTGACCGGCGTGGCGCTCGAGCAGTATCCCAATCTATTCGACGGCGCGCTGCCCATGTGCGGGGTCATGGGCGATTGTGAGCTTTTCGACTTTCACCTGGACTTCCAGGTGCTGGCCCAATACTTCACCGGCACCGAAGTGACCTTCCCCTGGCCGGAAAACTATAGCACGGTCCTGGTGCCGGCCATGCAGGCCGCCCTGGGCA